>NZ_JBPOEU010000023.1:0-47595 GCF_051251695.1 Maritalea sp.
CGCCCCCAGTGTGAAAACGCTGGGGGCGTTTTGCTGTGCGCGCGAAAAGAAGGGGGGGCTAGAATGATGGCGACGAAAGGTCAGTAGCCTCAGGCTTTGCTCCTGCTGCGGTTAACATCGCGTGAACCTGACCTCGGTGGTGCGTTTGGTGGTTAAATAGTTGAACAGCGCAGAAATCTGTTGGTTTTTCAAAGCGCTCCGAATTGTTGGGCGAATACCAAACAATCATTGTGTTGAGGTCGGAGGCTTGTAAATTTGCCGCCCAGTTTTTGATTTCTTCATCGCGTTGCGAACGGCTCACTTTAAAAGTGTGCCAATCCGAGAGATTTGAATGAGATAAGTCTAGGCCTTCATGCGGACGCTCGTTTCCCATTAAGCGTCCTAACTGTAAGGTATCAGCCAAATAAATGTGGTTTAGTGTTTCTGCAATTGAATGGAAGAATGCCCCTCTATCTTTCCAGCGGTCATGATGCTCGAGTGCATCAGCAGCGGTTAACAATGAGTTGTTTTGCCAAATGTTGTAACGTGCCATAAGTCGGCAATAGTCCAGCGTAATCACGATGTACGTCCTTCTTTTAATGTCAGGGGAAATTGTTTGGTCTAATTTGCACAGGTGACGATTGCTTCGTATGCGCAGGTGTTTTTTGGACCGATTAAGCCTAACGTAGTTCGGCCAGAAAAACCAGTATCGCCTGGTTAAGCTCCAAACGCCTCACCCATACCTTATGGTACCTATATTTCTATAAAGCTGACGGGCGGCTATATGTTGCCATAACTGTGGTGATCTTGCTAGAATCTGTTCGAAGACCAATTTGAGATTGCTCACCTTGTCGGCATTGGTCCACCGCAATAATGTGCGGGTAAACGAGTGTAGGGTGACGACGTGTCAAATCAACAAATTCAACAAAAGTTGTTGAACTGGATTTCCGAACGGCTTGCCGAGGTTGGCCGGCCGATTGTTCTGGGTGTGGCTGGTGGGCAGGGTGTTGGCAAGAGTTATCTGACACATGGGCTGCTCAAGGAGAATTTTCCTCACTGCGTGGTTCTTTCGTTGGACGACTATTATTTGCCGAAGGCTGATCGAGAAGGCTTAGCCGCACGAATTCATCCTATGTTGGCGACGCGTGGTGTGCCTGGAACGCATGATCTTGATCTGTTGATTGCCCATATTTCTAAGCTGAGGGCTGGCAATGGCGATAAAATTGAGGTGCCACGGTTTGATAAACTCTTGGATGATCGTGTCGGGTATGAAGCATTGCAGAATTTGTCGCCACCACTGATCATTGTTGAGGGATGGTGCGTTGGTGCTGCGCCGCAACCTGCAAGTGACTTGGCGGCACCTGTTAATGGGCTGGAACAGCAACTTGACCCGGATGGCGCCTGGCGCACTTTTGTGAACGCGCAATTGGACGAGATGCACCGGAAATTAAGCGTGTTGTTTGATGCGACCATGTTTTTGAAACCGGACAGCTTTCGATCGGTCCGTGGCTGGCGTATTGAACAGGAGCGTTCAAACTATGCGGCGCAAGGCAAAACCATGCCTGCGTTTAGGATTGATGAGATCGAAGACTTTATTCAGTATTACCAGCGCATCAGCCAACATATGATCGAGAATTATGCACATTTTGACTTTGTTGTTGAGGTAAGTGGGGCGGATCGGGAGTGGAAGTGTCTTACGCCTGATGCTTTAAATTCCTGAGTGACTAGTTCAGCAGTTCCTTGCGCATATTGGCGGCAAGTCGGTAGAACACGGCTACAGAAACGGCAAGAGTTGTCATCACCATCCACATGGTAAAGCCGCCAAATTGGTGGAGTAAGAACCCGCCAACAATCGGTGCCATTACAATGCCCAAGGAGGCCAATGACGCCGCGCCGAAATAGCTGCCCTTTAGATGGTCTGGGGCCATTCGATCAATGATGATGTTCAGGGTTGGGAACAAAATGGCTTCCCCGACGCTTAAAACAAACATCGCGCCCATAATCCAATAAGTGGGATGAGTGGGAACGATGGCAAAGCCTAAAAAGCCTGCCGCGAACAGCACAACGCCAAGGGTAGCGCGATTGAGGGGACGCATGTTTTCGAGCAGCTTGAGCAGCGCGAATTGCAGCAACACTATGGTTGTGCCATTGATGAAAATCAGCGTGGCATAGAATTGAGCGAGTTGCATAACATCTTCTTGACGAAGATATTGGATGAGGCCCGCATCAATTTGTCCATAGGCGATGTCAGCGATCAGTGTCGCGGCGACAAAGATGAGGAATGCCGTGTCTTTCCGCAAAACGCTAACGGCATCGCCAAAACGTAACGGATCACCAGCTTTTGTTTTTTTAATGGGGCGTTCAAGTCGAAAAATCAACGCGCCAGCGGTGAGGTATATAACGTAGACGCCAGCGACAAAAAAGAAGGTTGATTGCTCACCGGTGGCACCGGCGAAAATGCCCAATAATGGGCCTGTGGCGGCACCAACATTTAGGGCAAAATATCGCACATGCAGTGCCATGTCTTTGACCGCACGGTTCTCGACCATATCCGTCATTAGGGCTTTGCTGGGATTTTCGACCATGCCGCGACCAAAACTTTGCACCAAGGTGCCCGCAAACAGCCACCAAAGATCGTTTGATGTGCCAAGCACGATCATGGCGACAATGTTGAGGGCAAGTCCAACAAGAATTATTTTTCGGCGGCCAATTTTGTCGGATAAAAAGCCGACATAAAATCCGAATACGACACCAACCGTCGCGGAACCGGAAAGGAATGCGCCAATTTGAAATTCGTTTAGGCCGAATTTTTGATGCAACAGAATGGCCAAAAAGGGCCAAACCATAAAAAGCACAAACCGGCTGGCAAACGTGGCCATGATGACAAGCCAAATGGTTTTATTGAATTGACGAATAGCTGCAAACAAGGCTGGCGTTCCAGTTTTAACAATGGGTTAGATGGGGTTGGCTTGAACGGCCAAGGTGGGTGCTGCGAACATCAGCGAGATCGAGTATGTCTGGATTATTTTTGATTTACAAGATTGGATTGGTGGTTTTAGCTAGGGCCAAATGAAGCATTCAGGTTTTGGGCGTGTGAGTGCGGGTAGAAGCCCGGCTAAACTTTTGTCTGAATTTAAACTCGTTTGGAGGGGGAATATTCGTGAGCCAGATCACAAAACAAGAGATTGATTACGCCCAAATTGACGGGGTTATCCCAAATCCGGCTAACCCTCATCACTTCATGAGCATTCAACCGGTCGGCAGCTTGGTTAAAATATTTGTTGTCGATGAGTTAGTCGCGACTTCAAAGGACGCCGTTTGGGTGCTTGAAGTGGGTAAATCAATGTATCCACCAAGACTATATGTACCCAAGAACGATATCCGACAAAGTCTATTGAAGACGGATAAAACAACCCATTGCCCGCTAAAGGGTGATGCGAGTTACTATTCGTTTATGGGTAATGAGATCGCGTGGGGATATGAGCAGCATTTGGATTTCGCTGAAGAACTAGGCGAGCTTGTTGCGTTTTGGCCGGACAAAGTGCGGATCGAAATCGGCGTTTAATGGAAACATGGCTGGTTTCATTTTGTCCGATTAAGGAACTAACTGTTGCAATTCGACGGGTTAATCAGTTTCTTTGTACACCTATATTGAACGATGAACGCGATCATGATGTGATCGTTGATATTGTTTTTCGGAGTACATAATGTCTATTCGCCCTGTGAAAAAAACTGTTGCTGCTCAACCCACCATGGAAGGTGCCGGTGTGAAACTGCACCGTGCCTTTGGTTTTCACGATCCGCGTGAGCTTGATCCGTTTTTGTTGTTCGATGATTTTCGGAATGAAAAAGAAGAAGACTACATTCAAGGCTTTCCCTGGCACCCGCATCGCGGCATCGAAACCATCACTTATGTTTTGTCTGGTTCGGTTGAACATAAAGACAGCCTTGGCAATAAAGGTGAGCTGAACGCTGGTGACGTGCAGTGGATGACAGCTGGCTCCGGCATTATGCACCAAGAAATGCCCCAAGGTAACGAGAACGGTCAGATGCATGGGTTCCAACTTTGGGCCAACCTACCTGCATCCATGAAAATGACCTCACCGCGCTACCAAGACGTTGAAAGCAACGATGTGCCAACGATAGTTGATGATGACGGTACTTCGGTTCGGGTAGTTGTTGGCGAGTTTTGGGGCAAAAAAGGGCCGGTGGATGGCATTGCGGCTGACCCCCAATATTTAGATATTTCTGTACCTGCGGGGGGACGCAAAGTGTTTAAAGTCGACACCTATCGCAACAGTTTTGCTTATGTTTTCGCCGGGGCTGGAAGCTTTCGAGATGCCTCAAAACCGGTTGGAATTTTGACTGAAAAGGAAGTGAACGGCGAAGAAATCCATATCCGAGATATGAGCGGGGATCGGACCCTTGTTTATTTTGATAGTGGTGACGAGATCGTTGTGCAGGCCGGTGAAGAGGGTATTCGGTTTTTGCTGATATCAGGCAAACCGATACAGGAACCGGTGGCTTGGCATGGGCCGATTGTTATGAACACGCGCCAAGAACTTATGGATGCGGTTAAAGAGTTGAACGCGGGAACTTTCATTAAAGAAAGTGGCACGGACTGGAAAAACTAACGGCTACGGCTTCAAATAGTCGAATATTTCAATATTTGAAGCCGTATCGCACCCACCGGGAAATTCGTTTAGAATCAATATAGTTAGCACTTTCAAGATCGAAATTGATGATTTATTGAAATAAGTTCTCTATATGTTCTGGTCGATTTGTGGCATATACGCCCCATGAAACATTTACGATTTAGTGATTTGCCGTTTGCAGAACAGCGCTGTGCGCTGAAAGAAATTGTCCGCTCTTACCCAGAGTTGATGGATATTTTGGCGCGCGCGCGGGAATTGAAACTGGCGAACTATTGGATCGTTTCAGGTGCGATTTACAATAATGTTTGGAATTATCTGACAGAGCGCCCCTATATGCATGGGGTCAAAGACGTCGATATATTTTACTTTGATCCCAGCGATTTGAGCTACGAAGCTGAAGACGCTGTGATCAAACGGGCAGACGAAGTGTTTTCAGATTGTGTGCCACCGGTTGAAGTGCGCAACCAAGCGCGCGTTCACTTATGGTATAAAGATCATTTTGGCGAAGACTATTCGCCGTTGATGTCGTCTGAAGAAGGCATCGACCGGTTTGCTTCGATCACCCACGCGGTTGGTATGCGGCTGGATGAGAATGACCAGCTTGAGGTTTATGCGCCTTATGGTTTAAACGAGATATTTTCATTTCGGATAACGCCAAACTATGTGCTGAACAATAAAGACACGCATCATGAAAAAGGGGCGCGTGCGCAGAGAAATTGGCCAGAGGTTAGTCTTGTGCCTTGGGCGTCGGATGCGTTAGATCGTCAGCTCAAACGCCAAGCTTCCTAAAGACTTTCCGTTCGCCAAAATTTCAACCTTGTGTTCACCCGCATAAAAAGTGCGGGTTGTGATCGGTTTGATCATTTGCGATTTAACGATATCCATCTTCTCGCTAGGTTTAAGCCGACCTGTTTTTAGCTTGAACACTTTTGGCAATACGTCGCCGTTGGCTTTTTTGAAATGTATTGCATAATCCAAAATGAGGGGTTGGGGTGTTGTGCTTGTTGATTTCAGTGTAAACTTAAATTCAAGCGGCGAACCCATTTTTACATTTGGTGTGGTGATTTCAAAGTTTGAAAACTGAGCATCCAGGTTTGAATATCCCAACGCTTGAAGCGTTGGTTGGTGCCCTTGTTTGATCAAGGTGCGGCATGCGTGCCGGACCATTCGTTCCCGATTTTTGTTGGCATCAACAAGCCAATCCGTGGCGATTTGGGCGACCAAGTCGGGTTGGTTTTTAGCGATATCATTGATGTTGTTGGCGACGGACCGTCGCACATATTCTGCGGGGTCATCTTTTAATGTTTCAAGGATGGGCATAATAGGCGCCGGATCTTTGACAAATTCCTGCAACCGCAATCCCCATGGCAACAGAGGGCGACACCCTTCTGATGCGAGCCGACGGACGTGTGCGTTTTCGCTGGTTGACCATTTGGCGAAGTGCATCATGGCTCTTTCTTGATCAGCAATAATGAAAGGGCGCACTGCAAACTCTGCGCTAAACCGTTTGGTGAGTTCTTCAAGCACGCCAAAACTTGTCTTGATGTCGTTAAGGCCGATGGCAGCAACAAAGTCGGCCATGGGCATAATGGCAAAACCGCTCAATCCGTCTTCGCGTTCCTTTGTTACGCCGCCATCAATTGGTGCTTCCGATCCAAGGGTCGCGATAAGAATTGGCCCTGCCTGCACTATGTCATTGGGCAGCGTGGCAATTAGAGCGTCACGAATTTGGTTGGAGCGTTCTTTTAACTCGAGCGCATCCAGATTGTTGCTGGCGAGCACCAAGAATTTTTCGCGCTCGAATGTTGAAGCTGCTTTATCTAGCAGCTCCGCCATGTTGGTGATCAATGCGAGATTGAAGAAATTCTTGAACGGCTCAGGCATAGGTTTACATGCTCGTCCAGTCTAGGTAGCCCGCCAGATCAATGGCGCGTGTTGCTGTGGCATCTAAAAGGCAACTCGAATGGAATGTGGTTCTGATGGTGCCCTCTTTCCAGTATTCATATTCAAAGCCGCATTTCGCATCACGATAGGTAATCCATGCGCGTTGGGCATTGCGAAGGCTTGCGAATTGTTCAGTTGAAAGATTGGCTTTTAAATCTTGATAGAGAAAGTTCAAATAGCTATCCCACCAGGCGTTTTCGCGCAGGGTACATTGCATTATGCCAACGGTTGTGTCACCGCCGGGTGCTTCCATGCAAACTCGGGACGCCGCGCCGATGCACTCGCGCATGCTAATTTCTTCGCCGGCCCTTTGAATTTCGTGCACGGTTTCCACACATTGCTGCAACTGTGCTTCGTCGTCGGGTGTAAATTCTTGCGCGTTGGCTGCTGTCATGCTGCTTATGGCAAGCGCTGCGGCAAGCGGTAAATGATATTTGTTCATTCTGTTTCCCCCTAAAATTTTGTTGATGTTGGCAATTGCAAAATGGCGCGACGGGCCGCAGAAAAATATTCGCGGTAAATAATGAAGCCGATAGTTGCGACCGCCATCATAACGCCGATAGTGCTGGATAAAAACCAACCCACATTGGCGATTGAAAAATAGTAGGCCCGAATGCCGCTATTGAAATGCTGCGCACCGTGGGCGTTCAAATTGGCCATGGCCCGCACTTCGTTTTGCTCGGCGTCACCATCATGGTTGGCTGCGCCCAGCAGAATGCAGAAATGATTGAAGTGCCGCAGGGACAGTGTGAAGGACAGAAACGCCATTACGGTCATGACAAGCATAATCACGAAATGAATTTGATAATCAAAATCGCTATAGGCATCGACCCAACTTAGCGAGCGTAGGGTGGGCAATAAGTCATTGAGCTGGCCGATAACGGCGAACATGGCAAGAATAAGCAACACGGAAGTGGAGGCGAAAAAGGACACCGCACTCATGATATTGCCGGTTAGGATACCATCCAGTGGGGTGTCGCGCGTTACTGCATTTTTGATCCAACGAAGGCGTTGGATCGCCATTAGCTTGGACATTGAAGGGCGTTGGGTTTCAATCGCCTTGCTTAAATAGCCATAAAATGCCCAAAAAATCAGCGGCAACAATGTAGAAATCAGGGTCATATCGGGCTTTACTCACAGGGCATCAATTGGGCCGATCATAAAGCAAAAGCTGCAATTTGCGAGGCGTAAATTAGAGTTGCTCGTAGCGCGAAATCGCGCGCCTGAAGACCAAAAATAGCCAAACCAAATGGCAGGTAATGGCGAGTAGGATAATGCTTGGCGTCGTAAGGGGAGTGCCCCCCGAGGAGAAGTAAAATTCACCGATCCAAAAACTAGGAACGATGCCACCAACAAACCGCCAAGTTGAGGGAATGAGGGCGACCAGTGGCACCAGTGTGCCGATGTTCAGCAATTTTGTAAGCGCAAGGCCTTCGACTTTATTTGATGCAATAGAAAGTAGGGTCAGCGCAACGATGGCGGTTTCCAAAGCAATCAATAAAGTGATTATCAATGTGAGTTCGATGGGTTGGTTTGGAAAAATTTGCAAACTTGCGAGCAGTGTTGAGGCAGCGCCGAGTATCACGGCGACGGTGAGGCGATAGGTGAAAAAGCCAAGCTTGCCCATTGACGTGGTTTCAATCGCCAATAGCATATGATCGTCACGGTCTTCCAACAGCAAAAATCCGACAACCCATCCGATCAAAAATACGGGGATGAGCAAAACAATTGGCGCGATGAAAGTGGCGACTTGTTCGATGCCGAAATAGGTGTTGCCCAAACTATTGATGTCAGTTTTGAAGGCGACAAATAGTGGCGGTGGGGCAACGCTCAACACTATTGCAAACAGCAGAATTGGATCGCGGCTTATATTTTGCCCATCACTTTTTAAGAGAAGCCAAAAGCGGTTTAAAAAGCTGGATACTGTTGTGGTCATTTTGCGCCAAACTCCCGTTGTAAATATCGCGCGGCGGCCCAGAATGACAAGACGGCCCCCCCGAAGGTGCTGACAAGCGCCATGAGGAAACCAGCAGGCGTGATTACACTTGCATTAAAACCAACCAGCAAAAGTTTGAACTGTGCCAGCGGGGGGATGAGATAGGCAATGTCGGGCAGTGGGTTCACCAGCATAAGTAAAAGTGGTGCGTTGAGCGGGATCAGAATGGGCACGGCACCAATCAGATATGCGTTCACGGTTTTGAACCGCAACGCCATAACCGCACCCAAGGCGATATACATTATTGACGTGGAAGCCGTGACGAAAAGAACCAGCCAGATATTGCCAAGATGGGTGCGCGAAACGAGAGACAACACCACAACAGCGATGAGGGCTATGAATGTCAGGCTGGCGCTTTTGGCGGCCAAATATTGAGCCGGTGACATGGGTGACATCGACAGGGCGGCGCGTACATTCTCGCTTTTTTCCAGCATCATTAGACCGCCCAAGAAAAAGTATCCCAGAACGGCAGGGTCAGAATAAACCAGCGCCGCGACAACCCAGCCGGGCACCAACGCGCCCGCAGCGATTAGAATAGCGCAGTAAATGCCAATCACTACGATATAGGCGGCGATGATGCGATAGCGCCACTGCAAGGTGAGGTCGTTCAGGGTGAGGTGAGCGAGCGCAATATTCATTTGGCCGTCACCTTGATGAAGACGTCATCCAAGCTTGCTTCTTTGGTATGCAGGCTGAGGATTTGGTCGTTGTGCATCAGTTCCAAGAAGTCCTGATTGCGCCCGATATTCTCCATTGGGAATTCGTGGGGCGTTTTGGCAGACTGCGTGTCGGTTTTTACTTCCAAAATGGAGCTGCCAAATTGCTGCTTTAAGGCTTCGGGCGCGCCGATAAGGGGAATTGTGCCTTTATGTAAAAATCCGATCCGGTCGCACACTTCGTCCGCTTCAGCCATATTGTGGGTGGTCAGGAATATGGTTTTACCTTGCTGTTTTAGATTTTTGATCAGGTCGCGGGTAAGGCGTGCTCGGGCTGGATCTTGCCCCGTTGTTGGCTCGTCTAGAAATAAAAACTCGGGGTCGTGGATTAATGCTCGGCAAAGGTTGAGGCGCATTTTCATGCCTTTGGAGAAGCTTTCAACCCGTTTGTCAGCATCTTCAACCAGGTCAACGAGCGACAGGCACTCTTCAATATCCATGATTGGTTTGTTGTAAAGTGCGCCGAACAATTTCAGGTTTTCCCTTGCTGTCAGGCGCATATAGAGCGCTGGCAGTTCAAAGCTAACCCCAATGCGATCGTAAAAGGAGCGGTCTATATCTGCAATCGAGGTGCCAAACATTTCAACTGTGCCACCAAAGCCGCGTAAAAGCCGCATCAGAATACGTTGTGTTGTACTTTTACCAGAGCCTGACGGCCCCAGAAGGCCAAATACTTCGCCATCCTCCATGTGCAAGTTCACGTCTTTTAAGATCGGGGTTTTGCTGTTGGGATAGGTAAAGCTTAGGTTTGTTACGTTCAACATGTTCACAGCTTTCCGGGGGAAGTCAGTTTGAATAAAAAGAGATCGCGCAACTGAGCAATTGCGGCGTCTAGTAAATCTGGAGTTAGCAAATTGGCCTGCATGAGCGTGCAAAATAACAGCGTTGAGATTTCACCAAACGTGGTCGGCTTCGTGTTGGTGCTATAGCCCATCGCTTGAAGTTTTTTGGTCACTTGGGCGAAAAACACCATGTCGTTTTCTTGATGTTGTGCCATTTGCTCCGGCCCTAATTTGCGGGCCAGCAATTCCAGTTCCCCCGGTCGCATCATGATGGCCAGAAAAGGATCGGTTTTTATCGCGGCCAATAGGGCGTCAAACAATTGAATGATGAGCTCACGCTCAGTGCCGTCATGATTGTTGAGTAGTTTCTCCACCGCTGCATGATGCACCACCTCGCGGCGCATCATAATCGCTAGAAACAGTTCCTCCTTGCTTGGGAAGAAACTGTAAAAAGCGCCTTTTGAAATTCCAACTGACCGGCAGATATCTTCCACGCGCGCGGCGCGCAGCCCGCGCTGGGTGAATTCCTCATGGCCAACCTCACAGAGTTGAGCCGTGATTTTTTTCTTTTCCTGCGTCGAAAAATGCTTTGCCATATTCGCCCTGGTACTTGGTGTTCACTCTAGCATTATGTTTCTCATTCGACCGCCCCTTTGGAGCATGATCAAACAGGCAAATGCGCCTAACAGTTCTGTTTCACCGTTTACATAAACGAGTGATGTGAAATGTGCAATGACTAAATGATTTTTTTGGTCATTGATTGGAGGTGAGTTGCACTCGGTGTAAATCTGGGGTTTTGGCTGATTGGTGGCCTTAGAAAATCTCTCTATAGAGAGTGCGAGTCGTGGTGCTCAAGAACGTATTAGTCGTTCTTAAAATGCAGGCGGTGGTTTATTCGAACAGTGCGATGACGGCTTTTTGTGTTGCAGCGACCAGTTGTTTTTTGGCCGGTGTCGAAGATGTAGCAGCACGTGCCGTAATGCCATCAATCATAGAAAGAAACACAAAAATTGCTGTTTCAACATCAACATGTTTGCCAATACGATTGTCCTTTTGTGCGGCTGAGAATATGGCAACAAGGTCAGCTTTGAACTGGGTGTCAGTTTTTTGGATGATGGCGTGAACTTGGGAATTATGGTTTGCTTCCGTTGAAATTTCGATCATCAGCTTGGCGAAGTCGCGATCAAGAATCGTGTCTAAAACATCGGGGACCGCATCGCACAGCCCTTTGGCTGGATGTTGAGCTGTCCGCAAATAGTCAATCAACTCGGCGTTTTGCTGGTGTTCCTCTTCTGCAATGGCTTCGATGATGGATTGTTTGGATGGGAAATATCTGTAAAGCGCCCCGGGGCTGATTTTGCCGGTTCTGCAGATGTCTTGCATGGAGGCACTATGAATGCCGCTTTTTACAAAACACCGACGGGCCGCAGATAAGATCTGCCGTTTGCGCGTTACATGAAGTTGGTCGTTGCGGGTGCGGGCCATGGTTTTCCATCAAAATTTGAATGCTCATTCTTAGAATGTAATTGACGCAATCTCAAGGTGTGATATTAAGAGAATGATTATTCTCATATTGGGCGAATTTCATGAAGTTGCGACATATTTCATTTGGCGCTGGAGCGCTTGTTGGCTTGGTTTTACTGGCGTTGACGATCTGGTTTTTGGTTCCCGATACGCGCACTAGAGCACAAGAAATTTCGTTTGAATTTGAGGGAAAACGTGTGGTTGGCAAAATGATGTTGCCGCTAAAAGCGCAGACCGAACCCATAAACTGCCTCGTGTTTGTCCATGGTGATGGCGCGATGCCTTATGATGGGTTGGGATATTTTGATCCCTATTTTAGCCAGTTTGCGGAGCAAGGCTGGTGCAGTTTTTCGTGGGACAAGCCGGGCGTTGGTGCGTCTGAGGGGAACTGGTTGGACTTCAACATGCAAGATCGCGCAGATATGGTGATGGCCGGACTTGATGCTTTGCGCGCTAACCCAAATGTTGAGATTGGCAAAATTGGCCTGATCGGTTTTTCTCAAGCCGGATGGGTAATGCCGAAAATATCAGCTGATGCCGCCGATATTTCATTTTACATATTCGTTTCACCGGCGGTTAATTGGATGCAGCAATCTGCCTATATGACCAGCCTTCGCCATCTTGAAACGCCCATTGAACTGGCCGTAAAAGCGGTAAGTGATCAGTTGGATATGTTATTGTTGGAAGGAAAGCCTTTTGAAGATTTTGAAAAACTCGCTGCCAAGCATGACTCGCTAGACCCATCTGCTTTCACAAAGGATCGCTGGCAATTTGCTGTGCGAAATGCCAATGCAGACTTAACGGAGGATTTGGCTAATTTGACAAATCATCCGGTTTTGCTGTTTGCGGGTGGCCGGGACGGGCAGGTTGATGCGGAGCAAAGCGTTGAAACTTTTCGTCACGTTTTAGGTGGCGACCAGTTGCAAGTTCAAACATATGCAAGTGCTGGGCATAGCATGGTTGAGGTAGACGAACGCCGACCGATGACAGATTGGGATGGGATTGTTCTTTTGACAAAGGTGGTTTTTGGCGGCAGCGATGCATTTGTTGAGGGCTATTGGGCGACAATGGAAAAGTTCATTGCCGCCCAATTTGCAAACTAAGCGCTAGATCGGGCGCGGATATTGCTGATAGATTTCGTGAATATCTGCCAACACATCTTTGCTCAGTTCAATATCTTTCGCGTCGATATCGGTTTTAAGCTGATCCATGTTGGTCGCGCCGATGATAACAGATGTCATAAAGGGACGATCAAGCGCGAACTTTAGCGCCATTTGACACACATCCAAACCATGTTTTTTAGCAATTTCCATATAGGCGCGAATTGCTGGTTCGGACTGTGGGCTGTTGCGATAAGTTGCGCTGACAGAAAGCTCGCCCCGCGTGCCTGCAGGAATTTTGCCGTCAAGATATTTACCCGAAAGCGCGCCCGCAGCCAAAGCGGAATAAGCAAGCAGACCGACATTTTCATGGTGGGCCAGTTCAGCAAAATCATGATCAAAATAGCGGCGCAGCAAACCATACTCATTTTGAATGGAGGCGATGCGCGGCAGATCATGCTTTTCCGCGAGGCTCAAATATTGAGTTGTGCCCCAAACGGTTTCGTTTGATAGGCCAATATGGCGAATTTTTCCGTCGCTGACCAACGCGCCAAGCGTTTCCAAAACCTCAAGCATGTTGTCTTGCACTTTATTGGTGTCTTGGGTTTCAGGGTGATAGTCATAGGCATTGTTGAAATGATAGTGCCCACGGTTGGGCCAGTGCAGCTGATACAGATCGATATAGTCTGTTTGTAAGCGCGAAAGATTGCCCTCGATGGCTTCCCGAACTGAGGCACCGGTGATCTCGCCGCCATCTCGAACCCATGGCACGCCCTTGCCCGCGACCTTCGTAGCCAAAACCACTTTGTCGCGATTTCCTGATTTTTTGAACCAGGTGCCAATGTACTTTTCGGTCAACCCTTGGGTTTCAGCGTTGGTCGGCACGGCGTAAATTTCAGCGGTGTCAAAGAAATTGACCTCGCGCTCCAATGCATAGTCCATTTGTTGATGTGCATCGGCTTCAGTATTTTGACGACCCCAAGTCATCGTACCAAGGCAAATCTCACTGACGTCTAAATCAGTGCGTCCAAGTTTATTGAATTTCATCGTATTTCTCGCGTTTGGAGGGAAACTGAACTTAGCCTATCGACCCCATATCAGGCAAGATTGGACCCGCTCAAACCCGATGAAAAAGTTTTTTGAGTAATTGTGTCATTAAGCCTTCACATTGTGATCAAAGCACCCTATATAGGCGCTGTCTTGATGTTCATCAGACAACGAAGCGGCTTCAACGCCGTTCCCTTCAAAGACAGAAACTGTCTTTTTTATTGGCGCGGGGTGGAGCAGCCCGGTAGCTCGTCAGGCTCATAACCTGAAGGTCGTAGGTTCAAATCCTACCCCCGCAACCAATAATCCAAATTCCTTTGACAAACTGAATATATTATCCAAACGAAGGCGTTTCTGCGTTCGCCTTTTCCACGCCGCCGCATAGTTGGTTTTTAGTGTGTGCTGATCTCGGAATGCGAAATTCTGATGTTCAAGAACGGGTTGATTGGGCTTGCTTAACTATGCCAGCTTCGACCCATTGATCGAACAATGACAGAACGGCATCACAGAACTCTGGATCGTTTATGTGGGCGGGAACTTCGGTCATATCTGTGGCGTTCGGCATAACCTTGCGCGCTTCGTCGACCATGTCGGCTAGAGCTTCTGGGGCATATGCTTCCCCGCCTTCTTGATCCCAAGCTTCAACGCCGCCTGTTGGTAGGAAAAAATGGGTTGGCCCGTTTGCCGTCCCGAGGCGGTTTGCCATTTCGCGAATCCATGCGCGGCGTTCATCACCGTTGAAAACTGAGCTTTTGATCAATCGGTTATGCTCATGAAATGGGCGGTCGGCATATTGTTCTGGAATTGTTTGCCAGCCGGCAAAGTCAAGCAAGTCCAAAGCGCCAGGCGCTACCATTTGCGGTGTGCCGCGTTTTCCGGCGTTGCGGAGACGATCTTCGCCGCTAGACACAAGCGAGCCTGCCATAAGGTTGCCAAACTCTTGCATGCAAAAGTCCATAACGCACACAAATGCGCCTTCTGCTGCTAGTTTTTCAAATGCCATGCCGCCCATCCCGGTGGAATGGAAAATTGCGACTTCAAACCCGCGATCTTCAAGCGCTGGTTTCAGGGTTTTCATGTAGCTTAGGCAAGATGATCCAAGTGACGTTATGCCAATCATGGGCTTGGATTGATCTGGCATAATTGCCGCCCTTGCAGCGCCGACAACAGCGCCCGCTGCTTGGCTAAGGGACGATTTGCAGATCGAATTCATGCCGTAGAGCCCGCCAGCCCAAAGGATCATCTGGATATCAGGCGCAAGCCGATGTGGCGGGATAAGGGGAGAAAAACTGACGGTGGAAACGATGTATTTGGGTACACCCATCGGCAACACTTGCGCGCAGTCTAGCGCCAGGTCAGTTCCCATTGTGCCACCCGTCGCCAACATCGCATCAAAACGCCCTTCAGCATACGCATTGGCCACTAATTTGGCCGCACCTGCTGACATGACCCGAAACGCTTTGTTTTCGTCGCCTTGGGCGATGACTTGGTCAATGGTCATGCCTCCACTGGCCGCAACATCATGTTTGCTTATGTCTGTGGGGGTTTTGGGATCGCCAAGTACGGATACATCCATCGTAAGAACCGCAGCGCCTTGAGCTTTGATGCATTCTTCGATGAACCGCATCTCGGGCTCTTTGGTGTCGTATGTGCCGACCAATAGAATGGTTTTGTCTGCTGTCTTGGTGTTTGTCATAATTGAATCCACGCGGTCTTTAGGTCGAAATATTTATCCATGGCATGAAGTGACTTATCATGGCCGTTTCCAGATTGTTTGACGCCACCAAGGGGCACTGTTAAGTCTGCGCCGCCATAGGTGTTGACGTGTACGACACCTGCGCGAATGTTGGAAACCATTCGATGCGCGCGGCTTAAATTTGACGTCCAAACACCTGCTGCTAGGCCATAAGAAGTTGAATTGGCCAGCTGAATGGCCTCGTTCTCGTCCTTGAACGATGTTACGGCGAGTACTGGCCCAAACACTTCATTTTGAAACAGTTGATCCTTCGGTTTAACCCCAGACATCACAGTTGGGGGCATGTAGTAGCCGCCTGTTTCTTGAAGTATGCGCTCACCGCCTGTGCGACGCTGTGCCCCTTCGGCTTCGGCTTTGATCACGAAATCTAGATTGGCCTCAAGCTCGTGCTGGCTATGGACGGCCCCGATTTGCGAGTTGAGGTCGAGTGGATCACCAACCTTGTAGTTTTCAGCATGACGGCAAATTTCAGTAACGAACTCGTCGTGAATATCTTCGTGGACCAACAAGCGTGACCCGGCGACACAAACTTGGCCTGAATTTCTAAAAATCCCGGCAGCTGATATTTTGGCTGCATTGGCCAAGTCAGGCGCATCAGCAAAGACGATGTTGGGTGACTTGCCGCCCAGTTCCAGATAGCACCGTTTGAGGTTGGAGCGCGCTGAATATTCCAGTAATTTGCGTCCTGTGGCGCCGGATCCGGTGAACACCAAAATGTCCACGTCCATTGAAAGGGCAAGTGCTTCGCCTACCACACTGCCACTGCCTGTGACGACGTTAAAGACGCCTTCGGGCAATCCAGCTTCAATGGCGAGCTCCGCGATTTTGAGTAGGCTTAGGGAAGCTGATTCAGCGGGTTTTAAAACAATCGAATTACCCGCTGCAAGCGCGGGTGCGATTTTCCAGGAGCCGATCATGAGCGGGAAGTTCCATGGCACGATAGCACCTACAACGCCAACAGGTGAGTGATGGACCAGGCCTAATATATTGGGTGCTGTTGGGGCAATTTCGCCATAGATCTTGTCAATTGCTTCGCCATAATATCGAAATGTCGCGGCGGCTGACATTGCTTCTGCTTTAAAGGCCATGTTGATTTCGGTGCCATTGTCCATCACCCCTAAAACGGCGATTTCCAATGCGCGTTGCTCGATTAGGTCGGCCAATTTAAGCAGCACTTTTTTGCGTGCGGACGGGGCCGCTTTTGACCAGCGTCCATCTTCAAATGCTGCTCGTGCTGAGGCGACGGCTTTATCGACATCGGCTGGTGTACCTGCTGCGATTTGCGTAATTTTTTTACCGTCAATTGGCGAGATTACATCTAACGTTGCGCCATCTGTTGCGTCGTGGCTTTGACCATTTATGAAATGCCCGCGTGCCGCCAATGGTTGCGCTCTTAGAACGTCGATATCACTTTGTTGCATGGGGTTACCCTTGTTGATTGGGATGATCTGCATCCACTGGCGGTTGCGCTGGTTGAGGGCGAATTTTGTTTTTTTGCTCAAAAATCAATGTGCGGATGTGGGCGGCGATAATCAGCAAAATCAGAACGAATAGCATCATCGCAATTGGGCGATCGATGAAATCCCAAGGCGTTTTGACCCTTGCCATCGCACTGCGCAATTTAACTTCCATAATACCGCCCAGCACCATGCCGAGTATGATGGGAACGACCGGCAAATCTAGTCTTTTCAGTATTAGTCCAAATACACCAAACCCAGCAGCGATGGCACAATCTGTGATGGAATTGCGCAACGAGTACACGCCGACAAACGCCAGCGTGAGGATCATGATGCCTAAGAAGCGCGTGGGGATTTGGATGATCTTGAGCAAGAGGTTTGTCGAGAACAGCAGAAATACCAGCACGATGACGTTCAAAAGGATCAGCGCCATATAAAGCGCCATGACGAAGTCCATCTGGTTTTCAAACAATTGGGGGCCAGGGATGACGTTGTGAACATAAAACACCGACAACATCATTGCGGTCAGGGCTTCGCCGGGAATGCCAAGGGCGAGTAATGGGATCATTGCGGCACCGGGCACCGCATTATTGGCAGCTTCAGATGCCACAAGACCTTCGGGGGAACCGTCACCAAATTTTTTGGGCGTCTTTGATGTTTTCTGCGCGTATGTATAGGAGAGAAATTGCGAGGTGAATTCGCCAACGCCCGGTATCATGCCCATGAGAACCCCGATGGATGACGACGCTGTGGCGACACGTTTAAGGCCGAACAATTCCTTTAAGCCAGAAGTTAAGTTGCCATTGACGCTGACTTTTTCAGGGGCATGATCGCGTTCAAGCAACAAAAGCAAAGCTTGTGAAATCGCGAACAGCCCTAAGACCACGACAATCAGATCAATGCCAGACGACAACCAGCTCTGCTCAAAAGTGAAGCGGCGGGTATATTTTACAGGCTCCAGCCCGACGGTGTTCAAAAACAGACCAAAGGCTGCCAACATTGCTGCGGCGAATGTCTGCCCGCGATGGGCCAGCACAACCAGCAAAATACCCATAAAGGCTGCTAGAAAGATTTCTCGGCTGCCAAAATGTGGGGCGATAAGTGCGAGGACGGGGGAAAGGATCATCAAGCACACAATTGAGAATATGCCGCCAAAAAATGATGCAGAATAAGCCAGTGATAAAGCTCGATGGCCCTCGCCACGCTTTGTCATTGGGTAGCCATCATAAGTGGTCAGTGCATTAACCGCGGTGCCGGGGGTGTTTATGAGAATAGCTGGAATGGCGCCGCCATACATTGACGAACCATAAATGCCCAATAAGAGTGTGAGCCCAACAATTGGCTCAAAAGAGAAAGTGGCAGGCAGCAAAATTGCGATGGCAACCGCAGCACCCACACCGGGCAAAGCGCCAATAATCACACCGCCGATTGAGCCGATAAGAAGCGCAACAAGAACTTCCCATTGGGCAAGGATTGCCAGTCCGGAAACTAAGTCGTCCATGGAAACAGCCTCAAAGGTAAGTCAGGAAAAAGACGCGCATGGCCCCGGGCAGATATTCATAAACCGCCCCGGCTGGTATTTTAACCTGCAGTCCCGCTCGGAAAATTATAGGCACTATAATGCCAAAAGCCGCTGCGGCACCGAATGCGGCTGGCCGCTTGAATCCAGCGCGAAATGCCAAAAATAGGGCAAACAAAACTGTGGTTGGCAGATAGCCAAGCCAAGGGACAACGGCCACATAGATCAGGAAGTAAACGATATATTCTAATGAGCGCAGCCAAAATAAAACCTCTGGCCACCGCCCCGGAATACGCGGAGAAACAAGTGAGCTGATCATATGTAATGTGGAAAAACCGACCATGGCGTAGATGGCAATGGCGGGCCATAATGAGGGCTGTGAAAACCATTTCGTTCGTTTGACGATTTGGGTTTGGTCGCCCAACTGCGTCCAAAGAAATAGTGAAAAAGCGAGAAAGGCCAGCGCGAACACAATGTCGCCGGGCCGCCTGTATCGCTTGAACATGTCCTGGAGTGTCTTGGCCAGCACTGTATTATCCCCCCCATCCGTGATTGCACCGCACAAACATGTGCGCGGTGCAAATATTTTACTCGCCTAGAATTTCAGCAACTTTTTCCAAAACCTTAGCATCAGATTCGATTTGCGCTTTGGCTTCTGCGGCGTCCTGCCAGTAAATGAGCACGCCAGTTTCAGCGATCAAATTCTGGGCTGCCTCAGATTGTAGCGCCGCTTTTGCTGCTGCTGCAATCTTTTCGCGCGCGTCGGCTGGCACGTCTTTGTGGACGAACAATCCATTCCACAAAGCAACTGACAATTCTGGGATCAGTTCACTTACGGTCGGGCTGTCTGGGGTTAGGCTAATGCGTTCATTGCCAATACTGGCGAGCACATTTACTTTATCCAAACAGGGAAGGATTAGCTGTAATGTGGTGTTCATCACATCAACATCGCCCGATGCCAATGTGTTGCAGTCTAGCGCATCAAAAGCCGCTTCGCTGCTGAAATCAAAACCACTTTGGATCGCGGCGGCAAAGGTTACCTGTGTGGGCGGCAAGAACGAGCCGAAATGTCCAAGCGCGACATCATTGTCTTTGGCATAGGTGCCCAACTCTTCCCATGTGGAATAGGGCGCGTCTTTGCTGGTGGCAATGACGAACGGGTAGGTCATAAAGATGCCGATTGGCTCAAACGGGTTTGGCGCGAGCTCAGGAATACCGATTTGAGGGCCAACAACGGGCACGTCTGTCACAAATGAGCCGATTGTGTACCCATCTGCTGGTGCGGTTGCGACTTCGACAGCACCAGGGAATGGGCCGCCGCCACCGCCAGGTTTGTTCACCACTGCTGCGGGAACGCCATACATCGATTGGAATTCATCGGCGATCAACCGGGTTAGAACATCCTCAAGATCTCCGGGAGGCCACGGCACGACAAATGATACCGGTTTTTCGGGATAGTCAGCAAATGCGACAGATGCTGATAACAACAACGCCGCTGCCGAAAATAACAGTTTATGCATAAATTCTCTCCTCCGTTGGTTCAAATAATGAACCATGATTGCATATTTATTGTTGCGGTGTTAATCGATTTCTGTCAAGTTCTAATTGCGAAATCAGGAGGCGCCCGATGGGGACAACACTTAATTCTTTGAAATTGTTAGATAATTTTACGATCTCAACACCAGAGTTTGGGTTGTCTCAAATCGTTCGCCGCGCAGATTTAAATAAGGCGACTGCATTGCGGCACTTAAAAGAGCTGTGTGAGTACGGGCTGTTAGAACAGGACCCGGCGACAAAACTTTATTCGATTGGTCCTGCATGTTTAAGGTTGGCGGGTGTACGCGAGGCAACCAAACCCACTTTAGTTGCCGCGCGACAAGTGATGAAAAAGCAGATCGAAATTGTTCGAGAGTCGATGCATCTTTCTTTGATGGATGGCGAAGAACTGCGAAATGTCGCTGTTGAAGAAAGCCAATTTCATAGTGTCCGTGTCAATTTTTCGCGTGCAGAACTTTTGCCGCTCCATGCCACGGCGTCAGGCGCAATTATGTTGGCCTTTGGACCTGAGTTTTTAAAAGATCATCTAAAAGGTAAGAAATTGCAGGCCTATACGAGCACAACAATTACGAACCCTGATCAAGTTTTGAAATATGCTAGCCATGTAAAAAGCGCAGGATGGGCGGAAAGCGCTGGGGCACGTGAAGCAGATGTTCACGGGTTTTCCGCGCCGATTTTTGGACCGGATCAAATCGCTATTGGCGCGATTGCCTGTGTCATCCCTCAAAACCGGATTACCCCCACGCTAAGAGGCGCGATTCTGTCGTCCATTCGAGCAGCGTCCCAAGATATTACAACTATTTTTGGCGGATTGACCCCCGCTACCTTCCCTACAGATTTCAATGAAACGCTAAATATGGTGCCCGGACCTGCGGACCATGAAATGGAGACCCAATAATGAAAGACTCCAACTTTCTTAAAGAAAACAATGCGCGCCACTTTTGGCATCCAATGGCGCACCCTGCAGACAGCCAGAAAAATCCGCCAACGATCCTGACGGGCGGCGAGGGGATTTGCATCACTGATGTGGATGGCCACAAAACAATTGATGCTGTTGGTGGGTTGTGGAACGTCAATCTTGGATATTCGTGCCAACCCGTCAAAGACGCGATTGCGGACCAACTCAGCGCGTTGCCCTATTATTCTACTTTTCGGGGCACAACCAACGACAAAGCTATTGAGCTATCCTACGAACTTGCGCAGTTTTTTGCCGCAGACGGGCTAACGCGGGCTTTCTTTACATCGGGCGGGTCAGATTCGGTTGAAGTCGCGCTCAAGCTATCCCGTCAATATCATCGTATTCGAGGGGAAGCGGGACGCTCAAAGTTCATCAGTTTGAAGCAGGGTTATCACGGGACGCATTTTGGTGGTGCATCTGTTAATGGCAATGCCAAATTCCGCAATGCATATGAGCCGCTTTTGCCGGGATGTTTTCACATCCCTGCGCCCTATACTTACAGAAACCCCTTCGATGAAAGCGATCCAGAGCGTCTCGCGCAGCTTTGTGTCAAAGCGCTTGAGGCTGAGATTGCCTTTCAAGGGGCAAACACCATTGCCGCGTTTATCATGGAGCCTGTTTTAGGGGCAGGCGGGGTTATTCCACCGCATAAGAGCTTTATGCCAATGGTTCGCGATGTTTGTACAAAACATGGCATTCTGCTGATCTCAGATGAGGTGATTACCGCGTTTGGTCGTACGGGTACACAAAGTGGCGCGCGTCACTGGGGCGTTCAGGTCGATATCATGACCACCGCAAAAGCGATCACCAACGGGTACTTCCCCTTTGGTGCCGCCATGATTGCGGGGCATGTAGCGGAAGTGTTTGAACAAGACACGAGCGGGCTTGGTTCTGTTGATCAGGGATATACCTATTCAGGACATCCGGTTGGCGCTGCCGCTGCGCTGGCAGCGCTTTCTGAAATCAATCGTTTGAAAGTTTGGCAGAATGCTGGCGCGCGGGGCGATGAACTTTACGCTGGCGTGAAAAAGCTAAAAGACAAATACGATATGGTCGGAGATGTTCGTGGTGGCGAAGGTTTGATGTGTGCGCTGGAATTGGTTTCAGATGCGGCAACCAAAGCGCCTATTGCCAAACATTTACCTGTGGCCCTTCAGAAGGCGACCTATGATGATGGTGTGATGGTTCGTGTTTCGGGCAACAATATTATTCTGTCCCCGCCGTTGATTATCACCGCAAACGATGTTGAGAAAATTCTCTCCGCCTTGGACACAGGATTGGGCAGCATCTAGGGTGTGGACTCAATTATGAAACGGTCTGCATTGGACACAAAACAACTTGATTTGAGGACAAAAACGAAATCGATATCGGTGAGGCTTTTGGACGCTGAAGCAAGTTGTTTTGTGTCCAACCCGAAGGGCAGCATTCAATTTTGCCAGCTTGTCGTTGAAATCAGCTCATTGACGTCAGTCAATTCGACCAATTTCGCCTAAATCTGATCAAAATTGATCTGCTGTGCAGATCATTTCATAATTGGGTTCACACCCTAGTTCAACTTGGACCCTGCTCGGCATTCGGGTAGGGTTGAACGTCAAATTTTGACGTGGCGTAGCTCTTCTAACAGATCCAGAAGTTGGGTCACTTTTTGTCGTCCGAGTTGATCTTCAATCGCGGCATAAACCTCTGTTGCTTGGGAAATATTATTTGCAAGCAGCAGACGTCCTTTATCAGAAATTTCCACCAGAGTGCGCCGTTTGTCATCTGCGTCCTGTCGTCGAGCAATGAGCTTTTCGGCCTCCATGGCGCGAAGGGTGCGCGTTAGGCTGGGCAAAAGCAAACATGCTTCTTTAGAAATGGTGCTTTGCTCCACCTCACCTAATTCATCCAAGGTGCGCAAAATCCGCCATTTTTGCTCGGTTAGATTGATTTCCTGCAAAATTTCTCGGATGGGAGACATCACTGTTTCCCGCGCTCGCAAAAGTGCGATGGGTAGCGTGCGCGACGTGCTTCGGGCTCTTAGCTTTACATCAGATGATTGATCCATACCGATTTATAGGCTGATTTGGTCATTTAACAACACAAGTAGTTGACAAATAGTCCATTTTACTTAACAAGTGTACTAAATGGAGATAGACATGCCGCATTTCAGCCTCGAGTATTCCAGCAATTTGGACGAGATTATCAACATCTCCGATCTGTGCGATGCTTTGCGCGTTGCTGGCATTGAAACGGGCGTTTTTCCGATGGCGGGGATGCGCGTGAGAGCTTTTGCTTGCGACCATTATTCGATTGCCGACGGCAAAGCTGATCGTGGCTTTATCGATTTGTCCGTTAGACTTCGCGGCGGCCGGTCGCTCGAGGTGCGAAAAACCGCGACGCAGGCAATTTTTAAAGCCGCAGAAGATTTTCTGGCGGATGCGATGGCCAAACACCCCATCGCCTTGTCGATGGAAATGCGCGATATCGACCCCGAGCTTAGCCCAAAGCTTAGTTCAATCCGAAATTTTATATCTGGAGAAGGCTAATGTCTGACCTGCAGAACAATATTGAAAAACTCAATGGCTACTTGGCGCGGTTTCGTCAAACGGGCATTCAAAACCGTATTGCTGGTGAAGATCGTTTAGGGTCTGGCGGCACGTTTACCTCCACCTCTCCGGTTGATAAATCTGAGATTTGTCAGGTCGCGCGCGGTACAGAAAAAGACATAGACGCTGCTGCGAAAGCGGCAGCCGATGCCTTTCCTGCCTGGCGCGATATGCCAGCAATAGAGCGCAAAAAAATCTTGATCAACGTCGCTAATGCCATCGAGGCACGCGCCGAAGAAATCGCGCTTTGTGAATGTTGGGACACCGGCCAAACCATCCGGTTTATGTCTAAGGCGGCATTGCGGGGTGCTGAAAATTTCCGCTATTTTGCTGATCAAATTGTTCAGGCGCGCGATGGCAAGCATTTAAGATCGCCTACCTTGATGAACGTAACCAGCCGGGTGCCGATGGGGCCAGTTGGGGTGATTACGCCTTGGAACACACCATTTATGCTGTCCACCTGGAAAATTGCACCTGCTTTAGCTGCCGGTTGTACAGTGGTTCATAAACCGGCCGAAGATTCTCCTCTCACCGCACGTCTGCTTGTTGAGATTGCCGAAGAAGCTGGTCTGCCCAAGGGCGTTCTGAATACCGTGAACGGTTATGGCCATGATGCTGGCAAACGTTTAACCGAACATCCTGCCATCAAAGCCATAGCCTTTGTTGGTGAAAGCCGCACCGGGTCGATGATCACCAAGCAAGGCGCGGACACGCTTAAACGTATGCATTTGGAACTGGGGGGTAAAAACCCGGTCATTGTGTTTGATGACGCTGACTTGGATCGTGCGCTGGATGCGGTGATCTTTATGATTTATTCCATCAATGGAGAGCGTTGTACGTCATCTTCTCGCTTGTTCATTCAAGATACCATCAAAGATGAGTTTGAAGCGCGGCTGATTGAGCGCGTGAACAACATCAAGGTTGGTCATCCGCTCGACCCCGCAACTGAAATTGGCCCGATCGTCACCCAAGAGCACTATAATAAAGTAACCAGCTATTTTGATATCGCGAAGGAAGACGGCGCGACGGTTGCTGCGGGTGGTGTCAAGGTTGGTGATGAGGGGTATTTCGTGCGCCCAACACTGTTCACCAACGCGAACAACAATATGCGTATTGCGCGTGAAGAAATCTTCGGCCCCGTTCTAACTTCCATTCCTTTTTCCGATGAAGAGGATGCCCTGTCGATGGCCAATGATACGGATTATGGCCTAACCGGTTATATTTGGACCAATGATCTTACGCGGGCAATGCGCTTTTCAGATAAGCTAGAAGCTGGGATGATCTGGGTGAACTCGGAAAATGTACGCCATCTCCCCACCCCGTTTGGCGGGGTTAAGGCGTCAGGTATTGGGCGCGATGGCGGCGATTGGTCGTTTGATTTCTATATGGAACAAAAGCATGTTGGTTTTGCTCTAGGGCAGCATAAAATCATGCAATTGGGAAAATAGAGCCTCACGCTGGTCTGTAAGCAAACGTTTCGCTACACGAAGAAAGGTAATGTTATGGGAAAGATCGTACAAGCTGCAAAAATTACGCATGTACCTAGCATCTGGATGTCTCACACCATGCCCGAACATAAGGGCATTCGGCAATTCGCGATTGATGGATATACACGCCTTCGTCAGGACGCGATTGATCGTGAGGTCGAGACTTTTCTTATTTTTGATACCCATTGGATCACCAATCAGGGCTTCCACCTCAACGCCAAAGACCATCATAAGGGCCGTTTCATCAGTCATGAATTGCCGCACATGTTGGCTGATATGGAGTTTGATTATCGTGGTGATAGCGAATTGGCGCACTCGATCCTTGATGTGATGCGCGAGCGCGGAGAGCGTGCATTAGGTCATGCACAGCCTGATCTGGGTATGGAATATGGAACATTACTGCCCATGCATTTCATCAATGAAGGTTTGAACATCCGGGTATTGCCCATCGCTGTGAACCAATTTTCCTCAATCGAAGAAAACCGTGTTTGGGGTGAAGCAATTGCTGAAGGCATACGCCGCTCTGAGCGCAATGTTTCGGTTTTGGCTTCAGGCTCTTTCAGCCATGATTTTACGCCAAACACCCGCTCGGCAGAAGGTTTGAATTCAGTGAATGGCGAGTTCAACAAGCAAATGGATCTTCGTGTTCTTGACATGTGGAAGGCCGGAGAATGGAGCGCATTTTTGGACTTGTTGCCCGACTATGCAGCAAAGTGCGCAGGCGAGTGTGCGATGAATGACACGGCCTTACTTTTCGGCGCTTTAGGCTGGAAAGACTATAAAGGCGAAATTGACATTTACACCGAGTATTTTGGCAGTTCGGGAACCGGGCAGGCAAATATTAGCCTGTCAGTTTAATCAGATCACCCCAAAAACTGGTTCCCCTTATTGAACTAATCGGGGGTCCCATGCTGACGTTACTTTGGCGGACATTACGCTAGAAAAGGAAGATATTGTATGGATTGGGACGAATTTTCCGATTGGGGCAAATATGTTGCCGACTGGTCTGCAACCTATCATAAAACATTGGCCGACCGACCCGTAAGAGCGCAAACAAAGCCCGGCGAAATTGCGGCTCAATTGCCTGATACCCCGCCCAACAACGGCGAAGAGATGACGGCCATAATGGCGGATTTTGAAAATATCGTGATGCCCGGCATGACCCATTGGCAACACCCAAGGTTCTTTGCCTATTTTCCTGCAAACGCGTCCCCTCCGTCGATGATTGCTGAGATGCTGGTCAATACTGTGGCCGCGCAATGTATGCTTTGGCAAACCTCACCCGCTGCAACTGAAGTTGAAGGCGTGATGATCGACTGGCTTCGTCAGGCGCTCGATTTACCAGATCATTTTACCGGCGTTATTCAAGATAGTGCGTCCTCGGCGACGCTATCTGCAGTGCTGACCATGCGTGAAAGAAGCGTTGGTTTTACCGGCAACCGCGATGGTTTGTCGGGCAAGGGGAACCTGCGCATCTATTGTTCGGACCAAGTACATTCATCCATTGATCGTGCTTGCTGGATTGCAGGCATTGGGCAAGAGAACCTGATCAAAATTCCGACGGTGGGGCCAAATTTCAGCATTGATGTGGAAGCGCTGAAACAAGCTATCGCAAACGACCGTGCCAATGGGCATGTGCCCGCAGGGATTGTCGCGATCACTGGTGGCACAAGCATTGGTGCGTGTGATGAACTCGCACCGGTTTTGCAGGTCGCGAAGGACGAAGACCTTTACACCCATCTTGATGCCGCATGGGCTGGTTCGGCTATGATTTGCCCAGAGTTCCGGCAGGAATTTTGGGATGGTGTTGGAGGCTTTGACAGTATTGTCTTTAATCCACACAAGTGGATGGGCGCGCAGTTTGATTGCTCTGTTCAGTTCTTGGCCGATCCGACCGCCCAATTGAATACACTCAAGATTGAGCCAGAATATTTAAAAACTTCTGGTGAGGCTGTGACCAATTATTCGGAATGGACGATACCGCTCGGTCGACGTTTTCGGGCATTAAAGATTTGGTTTTTAATTCGCTCTTATGGACTTGATGGTCTGCGGACACGTATTCGCAACCACGTCCTTTGGGCCAAAGAGGCTTGCGAAAAAATCCGAGAAATCGATGGGTTTGAAATCACTACTGATCCAATCCTCAGTCTTTTCTCATTTCGTTGTCCGGGTGATGATGATGCTCAGCAAAAACTAACCGATGCCATAAATGAGGACGGACGCATTTATCTAACGCTTACCTTGCATCAGGGGCAAAAAGTAATTCGGCTTCAAGTTGGTCAATTCGACACAACACAAGAACAGGTGTTGTTGGCGGCAGATGTCATCAAAGATGTTTGGGAGAAAACACGATGAAGTTTTCAACATACGCCGTTGGCGATGAACATTTTTATGGCGCGGCCACTGACAAGGGCATGATTGCTCTAAGTCCTGATTTCCCGCAATGGCCAACTTTGTTAGATGTTGTTCGCGCTGGAGGGCTTTCTTCGCTCAGCGATGCTGGGGCTGGTAAATCTGTGACCCATCGTGATTTTCAATTTGAAATGGTCCTCCCTAATGCCCCGCGCATCCTTTGCGTTGGCGTCAATTTCCCGGACCGTAACGCTGAATATAAAGACGGCAGCGAGCAGCCAAAATACATGTCGCTGTTTCCACGCTTTGCGAGCGGGTTCACGGGGCATGAGCGCAATCTTGTGCGCCCACCGGAAAACCATACGCTCGATTATGAAGGCGAGGTTGCAATTGTCATTGGCAAAACAGGTCGCCGGATTAGCCAGGACGATGCTTATGATCATATCGCGGCGCTGACTTTGTGCAATGAAGGCACCATCCGCGATTGGGTGCGCCACGCAAAGTTCAACGTAACCCAAGGCAAAAATTGGGACAATTCCGGTTCAATTGGACCTTGGCTCGTGCCCTTTGTCGACGCTGCCCAGCTTGACGACGCTCGCATCATTACCCGTGTAAATGGTGAAGTGCGCCAAGACGACGTTCTTAGACGCATGATGTTTCCCATTCGTCGTGAGATTGAATACATTTCGACCTTCATGACGCTGCAGCCCGGCGATATCATCATCACTGGCACACCGACCGGGGCAGGTGCGCGATTTGATCCGCCAAGATATTTAAAGCCCGGCGACGTGGTTGAAATCGAAGTTGAGGGCATCGGCACATTGCGAAATGGTGTTGCAGATGAGGTGGTTAAATGACGCCTGAAGATCACGCCATTGCCGCTACGGATTTATTGAACGCTGAACGCGCGCGAACCCAGATTGGTTTACTATCTTTGCGCCATCCCGAAATGGGGATGGATGATGCGTATGAAATTCAAAAAGCTATTTATCGTCAGAAACTGACAACTGGACGCAATGTTATAGGCTGGAAAATCGGTTTGACGTCCAAAGCCATGCAATATGCTTTGAATATCGATATCCCGGATAGCGGTATTCTGTTCGACGATATGCTGTTTGAGGATGGCGCCACGGTCCCAAAAGGGCGATTCATTCAACCGCGCATCGAGGCCGAAATCGCATTTGTGATGAAGTCGGCAATCGGTGGTGAAAATGTAACTCGCGAAGATATTGTCACAGCAACGGATTATGTTGCTCCATCCATTGAAATTCTGGACACCCGTGTTCAACGGGTCGATCCTGACACAGGCAAAGCCCGGACTATCTTTGATACGATAAGCGATAATGCGGCCAATGCTGGTCTTGTGCTTGGCAAACAGCGTCATGGCATTGATGCGTTTGATTTACGCTGGGTTGGGGCGATGACATTTCGCAATGGTGAAATTGAAGAAACAGGGCTTGGCGCTGGGGTTTTAAATGACCCGGTCGAAAGTGTTGTTTGGCTGGCTAAACGTATGGCACAATATGGTCAAAGTATTGAGCCAGGTCAGATCATTTTGTCGGGCAGTTTTATCCGCCCTGTCGAATGTCCATCCGGAAGTGAAATTCAAGCAGATTTCGGCCCATTTGGCTCCGTATCTGTCAACTTTGAGTAGTAAATATGCCCGCACCAATAAACACCTTCAAACAAGCCCTTAAAGATGGCCGACCCCAAATTGGATGTTGGCTTGGCCTAGCTGACCCCTATGCCGCAGAGATTTCTGGCACCGCAGGGTTCGACTGGCTTTTGATCGATGGCGAACACGCGCCGAATGATTTACGGTCAACCCTTGCGCAGCTTCAGGTTGTTGAAGCCTCTGCTTCTCATCCGGTTGTACGCCTGCCAATTGGTGAAACATGGATGATCAAACAAGTCTTGGACGCTGGTGCGCAATCTATTCTTATCCCGATGGTTGAAAGTGCAGCCCAAGCGCAAGAACTGGTTCGTGCGGTTCAATACCCACCTCGCGGGATGCGTGGGGTCGGATCGTCTTTGGCGCGTGCTTCAAAGTTTGCAGGGATTTCAGATTACCTAAAAACTGCAGATGACCAGATTTGTTTATTGCTACAGGTCGAAAACCGCGCCGGGCTTGCGGCGCTGGACGACATTCTTGCTTTGGACGATGTAGACGGCGTGTTTATCGGTCCGGCTGATTTGGCCGCTGATTTGGGTCATATCGGTGATGCGGGGCATCCCGATGTTGTGGAGGCTGTAACAGAAGCGCTGACAAAAATCGTGGCGTCCGGAAAAGCAGCCGGTATTCTGACATTGGACGAGAAGATGCAAGAACGCTGCTTAGACATTGGCGTGACCTTTTTAGCCACAGGTATTGATGTCACGCTTTTTGCCAATGGCATGAGACAATTGGCGAAAGCTAGCAAGGCAAAGCGTCGCTAGTTTATTTCGCGTATTCTAATGAAGTTATCGGCGTGGATTGTGCCACGCCGACAATTGATGTTAGCGAACAGGCTGTAACAAGTTGGCCATTAGGCGGTAGGCGCCGGGAACCAATTTGTCGAGCTGATGGTGCAGGATGAGGCTGGTGTGGGTATGGCGGCCTTTACCAAAGTTGCCGCTGAGCAATGAGCCCAATAACGGATATTCGCCTTCATCTGACATTGACAATATTGGGGTGTAGGCGTCGTCCCAAGACGAAGCGAAATATAGGCCGCGTTCTTTATGCCAGTTTGACCAGTCGGCTTCGCTGATTTTGTTCAACCCGTCGATCAGCGTGTGTTCTGGCTGCAAAACGGTGACGGGCGCATTTTGATTGGTCACGCGCCATCGTAAAGATGGTTTTCCGATCGTGATGGGTGCAAGCGCTGTGCCTTTCTCGTCCCAATTGTCCCAAGGCCGGTGATAGAGCGTCACTAGATTGCCGCCGTTTTGAACCCATTGATGAAGGGCTTTAAGGTTGGCAGCGAGTTCGGGACGGGTGCGGAGGGCAAATACGCCAACAAGGATGCTGTCATAACTGTCGAATGCGGACTTTGCGATTTGATCGTCGGATATGGCATGGATATCTATGCCAACTTGACGAAGCCAAAAGTCACTTTTGTCGCTTCCCCCGCCAATATAGCCGATTTTGCCAGTTGGCAAATTCACCTCAAGTGCAAGCAGATCAATGTCTGCGGGCGACGCAAAAAGCATCTTGCCGGTATGTGGGAAGTCCATACGTTGCACGGTCGATGCTGAAATGTCGTTTAAGTTGATTGATGCGGAATACCGACCGGGCTGGGTTTGCGCTGATAGGGAAAACGCAACCGCCTTGGCATTTATGTCGGCGGTAAACTCGCTTGGGCAAGCAATATCCACCTTCGCGCCGTTGGGGTACGTATGCGCGATTTCAATTTCTTGAGTGGCAGGTGCGGTCAAGTTGAAAATAAGCGCCTGCCGATCAAGCTCGATTTCGGCGCTTGGGGCAATGTTGAAACGTTGTTCGGGCGCGATTTCAACCTTGATGTTTTCGCCGTGAATGCTGAATTCAAGTTTAGCGAAAATGTCTGAATTGGCTTCGTATGGTGACCAAATATCGGGCAGGGGGTCGCTTGGTTCTGCGTCTAACGGTATTTGAATAGATGTGGTTTTCGCGTTTGGCGACTGAACTTCCCAGCTATTTGGCGTGCATATTGTGGTTTTGAGCGGTAAGTCGCTGGACGTGAAAATGTTCGCTTCAATCACTTGGCCGGGTCGTGCTTCATCGTCGGACAGTTCAAAACGTGCATAGATTTTGCTCGCGATGAAAACGGCGCGTTGCAATTGATCTTGTTTTGCAACTAGGCGATGCAATACCTCATCAGCGCTAGCGGTTGGACAGGTATTAATGGCCTGTCGGACGAGGTTTAGCGCCGCTGCGCTATGTTTAAGAACAAGCTCACTGTTCGGCCACGCATTGATCGTCGCATCTATTTCAGATTGGGCGTAACCTAGTAAAGCCTCAAGGTCTGGCGCGTTAGCGAAAGACGCTAAGTCTGCAAGGGTTTTGGGCAGCCGGTCAAAAATTGAATTTTCGTCACCCTCAAAGCCCTTTGCAGCCCATGCTAAATTGAGCGGCCAATTCGCGGTTTTTCCAGGCTCAACCCAATGGCCCATGCCTTGTGTTTTATGGAAACTGCGCGAGACCTGTCCCCACTGGGTGTAATCAAGGCCCAAAACTGGGTCCGCGCCACTTCCTTTTATGTGCACAGTTGCAGGGGGCGGTGGCAAATCATCGTCATAAGCATCGCCTGCGCCCGACCATGCGGGAAGATAGACTTTTTTGACTTGCCACGGGGCCAGATTTTGTTCCGGGAAGGCTTTTGGATCAGCGGCCAGCTTAACCACTTCAAATGCACTTTGTGTCATAGCGCGGTGATGGCCATGTTGACCGGGCACATCCAAAAATGTCGGTGCGATCATATCTGGGCGTTCCGTGCGGATAACGGATACAAAGCGCTCAAGCGTGCGGGTTTTACCCCAATTTTCCAATGTCTCTTCGCCGCTTTTGGAAAAGCCGAAATCGGCTAGCGGATCGCCGGGATATTGGCATAACCAATATTGCTTCATATCCAACACTTGTGCTGAACGTTCCATTTCCCTTGTGCGGATAACGCCCAACTCGACGCCGGTTTGGGTGCCGATGGCGTTTTGCCCGCCTTCGCCTCGGGTCGAGCAAGCATGGGAAAGTTTTACCCCATCGCGAAAACCAATGGCGGCAATCATTTCTGACGTCTCGTCGTCTGGGTGCGCGCCTGTGTTCATAAAGGAAGTGACCGACTTAAGCGGTAAAAGTGCCTTCCAAAGTTCGGTCGCGTGGGGTTTAGATTGGCGTTCAAGTAGGCGAGCGATTTGTGTTGTGATCATGAGATGCTCCGTCCCTTAGGCAAGGGTGAGGTTAGAAGGCGTGATGGTTTGATGAATAATCATTGCGGCGGCGCCAATCGCAGCGGTTTCGCGACCCGAGAACCCCCGGATGACGCGAGCGATTTCTCGGTCGTCTCGGTTTGAAACCGAACCGACGGGCAATTCCAAATGTTCAATCAACGAGTCGATCAGAATATCGGGCAAAGCGCCGCCCAAAATTACGGTTTGCGGATCATATAGATTTTCCACAATACCGATTACTTGGGAAAGATGTGCGCTAGCGTTCTGCATCCAGTTTAGCATATTGGGATCTTGGTCTTTTAAGACTTGTGCAAAGTCGCGACCGGTTTCCAAATTTATGCCGAACTGTTTCATATGCTGTTTCGCAGCGAACCGGCTGGCATAGGTTTCAAGGCACCCTTTGTTGCCACAAGCGCATAAATTGCCCCCGGCTTGGGTGATGATATGGCCGATTTCACCTGCGTTGCCGAAGGCACCGCGTTGAGCGTGGCCCTTGGATACAACGCCCAGTCCAATCCCTGTTCCAAAATAGATGAAACAAAAATTGTTTAGGCCTTTTGCGATGCCTGCAACACGTTCTGAAACCGCTGCGGCTGTCGCGTCATTTTCGATGAGCACAGGGTAGCCAAGCGCGTCTTGAAAAACCTGTTGCGTGTTGATTTCTGACCAACCGGGCAGCACGGCTTCACCGGCGCTGGTGAGGGCGGTTTCCCCGAACGGGCCAGGCATCACAATGCCGACGCCCAATAAGGTAGACTTCGGGCGTTTGGTCACCGCGATGGCTTCTTCAACCAAATCAACGATCAATGGCACCGCGATTTCTGGATGTGCGCTATCGATAAATTGGTGTTTTGAAAATGCGACTTCACCGGAAAGGTTCATCAATGTTGCAACAATCGCATCTGGACGTAGTTCAACGCCGACAGCGCATGCGCCATCGGGATTAAACCGATATTGCAATGCCGGTTTACCCCGCACACCGGTGCGGTGGCCATCTGGTTTGAGCAGACCCTGTTCTTCTAATACTGCAGTGATGTTGGAAACGGCTTGAATGCTCAGGCTGCAGCTTTTAGCAATTTCGGCGCGACCAGCGGGCTCGTTTGCACGCACATATTCAAGCACAACCTTTTGATTGTGATCTCGATTGCGTTCTGCATTGCCACCAATTGCGCCAATGGGCATGGGGTGCGTTCCAAACTGAAATACTTTACTCAATTAACTTGAGTTAAGTATTGATTTGTTTTTCGAAATGGTCAACACTTTGTCATTATCGAATTTGAATTATCCAGAATTCTAATTGGTTATTTGTGCTAACCAATTAAAAACAAACATCTTTTTATAGATGAAAATGATATAATGAGGAGGAAACTGAAATGATGTCATGGAAGAAAAAGTTACTAAGCTTCACTGCCGGCGCGGTATTTGCGCTGTCCAGCAGTGCATCTTGGGCTGTGGAAATCGAGTACTGGCAGTACTTTTTTGAAGCACGGGTAAATGCAATTGATACGCTGATTGAAAAGTTTGAAGCGGCAAATCCTGGTATTACTGTTAAGCAAACTACGTTCCCTTATGCTGATTATCGCACCAAGGTAGCTGCGGCTATTCCAGCGGGCGAGGGTCCGGATGTTGTGCAGCTGTTTTATGGTTGGTTGAACGATTATGTTGATGCGGAGCTTATTACGCCGCTGCCAACTGATATGTTCCCACCGGAAAAAATCGAAGCTGAATTTTTCCCAATGGTTCAAGCCATGAAGCGCGACGGCCAATATATGGCGTTGCCAACTGCAGTGCGCTCACTCGCATTGTTCTACAACACGCGTTTGTTTGATGAAGCTGGTATTGAAAACCCACCAGCAACTTTGGACGAGTTCATTGAAGTCGCTAAAAAGCTCACCAAGAAAGATGCTTCAGGCAACATCACTCAAGTTGGTATTACAACTGGCATGAACGCGCAGGATCACCATTGGTGGCGCGAAGTGTTGTCTCGTCAATTCGGTGGCAGCCCATATGATGCTGAATATAAGAACGTGACTTATACTGACGGTTCAGGCGCTGCGGCGTTGAAGTGGTACACTGATTTGCAAAATGTGCATGAAGTTACCCAAGCCGGATTTATGGATGAGCCACAAGCTGCATTTAAAGCGGGTCGCGCTGGTATGCACATTGATGGATCGTTCCGTATTGGTGCTTTGGAAAAAACACGCGGCCTTAAATGGGGCGTTGCTGAATTGCCTGCCGGTCCTGATGGCACGAAGTCTAACTATTCAAGCTATTGGGTAAATGCGGTTACTTCGAAAGCGACGGGTGAAAAAGCCGAGGCTTCCAAAAAGTTCCTCGCCTACATCACGTCTGACGAAGCCATGCAAATATGGTTGGATACAGTGGGCGAATTGCCTGCGAAACCATCTGCTGCGTTAACTGATGCCAACAAAGCTGATCCAGTGTTTGGACCATTCATTAGTGGTCTAGCCTACGCGAAGACAACAATCTTTGCCAATGAGTCTGGTCAGCGCCAGGTATTGATGGATGCAACTCAGCGGGTGTTCTTGGAAAATCAATCAGCTGAAGAAGCGATTGGTGTTGCTGCTGAAGAAGAGCAGAAGATCCTTGATGAGTACTACAACTAAAATTTGAACGGAGCGGCCCCTATTGTGGGGCCGCTTTTTTTGCGCCAAATGACGCAAAGGGGAGTTGCAAATGGGTTGGTATCAGTCCCTCACAATTAAGCAAAAGCAAGTGGTTTGGGCTTGGGCATTTCTTTCCCTCCCCGTCGTATTTTATTCAGTCATACGGTTTTACCCCACGCTCAACGCGATCACCTTGTCGTTTCAAGAGTGGAACCTTTTAGGCTCGCGAAACTGGGCGGGTTTAGACAATTATTATAAGCTGTTTGCGGACCCGGTATTTTGGAAAGTGTTTAAAAACACCTTCGTTTACCTGCTGCTTGGCACGCCGATTAGCTTGCTCATTTCGTTCATCATTGCGTACAATTTGGACAAAGTCCGCTTTATGCATGGCACGATCAGAGCGCTGTATTTCTTGCCCTTTATGACCTCAACTGTAGCGATGGCATGGCTTTGGCGCTGGTTCTATCAACCTGTTCCCATTGGCTTGTTTAACAACGCGCTTGCGAGCATTGGTATTCCCCAATTCCCGTTTTTAGGATCAACCACTTGGGCGCTGCCGTCGATTTTGGCACCAGCTGTTTGGGCCGGTCTAGGGTTTCAAATCATTATCTTTATGGCCGGACTAAGGGCCATCCCGCAAACCTACTATGAAGCAGCGCGCATTGATGGTGTTGGTGCATGGACCACTTTGTGGCGGATTACATTGCCGCTATTGAAGCCGACTATCGTCTTTTTGGTTGTGCTTTCTTCAATCGGATTTTTAAGAATTTTTGATCAGGTCTTTAACATGACCTCGAACAATCCGGGCGGTCCGCTCAATTCAACCAAACCCCTCGTGTTGATGATTTATGAAACAGCATTTAACGCGTTTGATATGGGCTACGCGGCGGCTCAAACGGTGGTGTTGTTCGCTGTATTGCTGGTTGTCAGCCTAACTCAACTTTACATTATGAGGGACAAATAATATGGCCGATACCGCTGAGATTAAAGCCACTTCAAGTTCCCTTGACGCTGCTAGAACATCCCACCGACGCAAAAGCGGTGATGTTGGGCAAATGGCCCGATGGATATTGCTGATGGCTGGTGGCGTGTTGATGGTGTTGCCCATCATCTACATGCTTTCGACGTCCCTAAAATGGCCGCATGAAATCTACAACCTGTCGATTATTCCGGATGAGCCGACCCTTGAAAATTACATCTATGTTTTGGAGGACGGGCGGTTTTATACTTGGTTCCTCAACTCGCTGGTCATCGCTGTAGCCACCACGGTTTCGGCCGTTTTGTTCGATGCGCTGGTTGGATATGTGTTGTGCAAGTTTGAGTTTCGCGGCCGCATGATTGTGTTTGTGGCGATCTTATCGACATTGATGATCCCGACCGAAATGTTGATCATTCCTTGGTATTTGATGGCCAAAAACTTTGGCTGGCTGGACAGTTATTGGGGCATCATGTTCCCCGGTATGATGACTGCATTCGGCACGTTCTTGATGAAACAGTTTTTTGAGAGTGTACCTGATGATTTCTTGGAAGCTGCACGTATTGACGGGCTCAATGAACTAGAGATCTGGTGGCGCGTGGCCATGCCCATGGTTACCCCGGCGCTCGCCGCGCTTGCGATCTTTGTCTTCTTGGGCAATTGGACTGCCTTTATCTGGCCATTGATTGTGACGAACAGCCCTGAGCTTTACACGCTGCCCGTTGGCCTTACGACATTCAGTGTTGAACAATCCGTGGAGTGGGAATTGATCATGACTGGGGCCGCGTTGGCGACCATCCCAACTTTGGTCGTGTTCCTGGTGTTCCAACGTTATATCATTCGTGGTGTGGTTATGGCGGGCCTAAAAGGATGACGGACAATACGGTTTTTCCGGACCCGCATTATAAGACAACGGTGCTTGCGCCGTTGTTTGAAGGGGCCAAAGCACATTTTGTGGAACCCATTCGGGCGATCAATCAGGCGCATTTGCTGATGCTGGTTGAGACAGGCATTTTGGATCAGGATGTTGCATCTGACATTGCCAATGCGCTTGTCGATATTGATAAAAACGTCGATGTGAATGCACTCACCTATACTGGCGAATACGAAGACTATTTCTTTTTGGTCGAAGCAGAACTTAAAAAGCGCGTTGGGCCGGATGTCGCGGGTGCTTTGCACACGGCGCGCAGTCGTAACGACATGGACCACACAGTGTTCAAGTTGGTTTTGCAGCAGCGATGCAATGATTTGATCAAGCTTGGCACAAACTTGTGTTCCGCGATGATTGAAACGGCTAAGCGTGAGAGTGACACGCTGATTGTCGCCTATACCCATGGCCAGCCAGCTCAACCCAGCACTTTTGGGCACTATTTAGCGGCCGCCATTGAAGTGTTGCTGCGCGATCTTGACCGTTTAACCCGTGCCCGGACGGCGCTGAATAAATGCCCGATGGGTGCCGCAGCGATTACGACAAGTGGGTTTGAAATCGATCGGCACGCTGTTGCAAAATCTTTGGGTTTTGAAGCGCCGCTTGAAAATAGCTACGGGTGCATCGCGTCGGTTGATTATGTCACGGGTCTCTATTCGGCGATCAAACTGACATTTTTGCATTTAGGCCGATTGGTCCAAGACTTTCAGTTTTGGAGCGCCTTCGAGGTTGGCCAGCTATATGTGCCCAACAGCTTTGTCCAAATCAGTTCCATCATGCCACAAAAGCGCAATCCAGTTCCTATTGAGCATTTGCGGCTTCTATCGTCGCTTACGGTGGGTCGCTGTGACATGATGGTCAATAATATGCACAACACGCCCTTCACGGACATGAATGACAGTGAAGGCGAAGTACAGCAGGCTGGTTACGCGGCTTTTCAGAGCGGATCGCGGGTATTAGAGCTGCTTGGTGCATTTATTCCAGCGTTGAAAATCAATTCAGACCGCGTTCGCCAAAACACGGATGCATCTTGCATTACAATTACCGAGTTGGCAGATACGCTGGTGCGTGAAGATGGATTGTCATTTCGCCAAGCCCATGAAGTTGCGGCCCTAACAGCAAAAGCTGTTATCGCCCAAGGGGCAGGTCTTGCTAGTGGGTATGATGCGTTTCAGGCTGCATTTGAAGGCGATGTTGGCCATGCTTCAAAGCTTGACAAGAAAGCTTATCTGAAAGCTGTTTCACCAGAGCAGTTCGTTGCAGTTCGAGACCGCTTTGGTGGTCCTGCACCCCGTGCGCTCAACGCGGCACTTTCTGGCTATCAAGAACAATTGGACCAAATATTGGTTCCCCATAATCAAAATATTGAACGAACATCAAATGCGACGAAGAGCCGGAATTCGGCATTCGCTCAGCTTACAAAACATAGGGAGAATTGAGGTGGCAACTGTCTCACTCAAAAACCTGACAAAGGTTTATGGCAAGGTCGAAGTTTTGCACGGCATCAATCTCGATGTTGAAGACGGCGAGTTTGTTGTTTTTGTAGGCCCATCGGGTTGCGGTAAATCAACCACCTTGCGCATGCTCGCTGGCTTGGAAGAAGTGACGGACGGAGACGTGTTGATTGGCGATAAGTACGTCAATAATTTGGAACCAAAAGACCGTGACATCGCAATGGTCTTCCAAAACTACGCGATTTACCCGCACATGACGGTGCGCAAAAATATTGGGTTTGGGCTGCACACATCAGGGCTTTCCAAACCAGATAAAGAAAAACGGATAGAAGAAGTGGCTCAGATTTTGAGCATGACAGAACTTCTTGATCGTAAACCGTCTCAACTGTCTGGTGGTCAACGCCAACGGGTGGCCATCGGTCGCGCGATGGTTCGCAATCCAGCGGTGTTTTTGTTTGATGAACCGCTTTCAAATTTGGATGCGCAATTGCGTACGCAAATGCGTCTGGAAATCAAAAAGCTTCACCAGCGTGTTGGCACCACCATCATTTTTGTGACCCATGACCAGGTTGAAGCCATGACCTTGGCCGACCGGATCGTGATTATGAAAGATGGGCATATTCAACAGGTGGGCACCCCTTCAGAAGTGTTCCAACGCCCTAAAAATATGTTCGTCGCGCAGTTTATCGGTGCGCCTTCTATGAACATGCTGCCCGGAACACAGGTTAAAGGCGGCGTTCAAATTGATGGCGGGCCACTGCTGCCGGTGGTGGCGCAAAATGAGGCGGCAAAAATCACGGTTGGCATTCGCCCAAGTGATCTGCACTTAGCCCAAGACGGACAAGCAGTCCTCATGGAAGGCGCTGTCACGATCGTCGAGCCACTTGGCACAGAGACATTGCTTTATGTGCAAGTCGGTGACCACGAAGTTATTGCGAGCGCGTCGGGACGTCACGAGGCAAGCCCGGGAGATAAAGTGAAACTGACGGCTTCAACAGATGAAATTCATCTGTTTGATACAGCGACTGAAGAGGCCATTTAGTGACGCTTGAACCTGGCTGCAATGTGCTTTCAGTAGGCCGCGTATATTGTGACCTCGTATTCGCGCAAATCCCCAAAATGCCGGTTTTGGGAGAAGAGGTCTATGCGCAAGATTTCAGCGCCCATGCCGGCGGCGGTGCGTTCATTACAGCATCGCATTTTCGCTTTATCGGCATGAACGCAGCCTTGTGCGCTGTTTTGCCGTCCGGTGCGTTTGGTGAGTTGTTAAATGACCCGTTCGCAAATTCTGGGGTTGATCTTTCGCCCAGCGTTAAAGCCGACGAAAGTTGGGGGCATCAGCTGACCGTAGCGATGGCCCATGATGATGATCGTGCTTTTTTAACGAAGCGGGGCGGGGATGCCGTCCCCCACAATTGTGAGGCAATTATTCGGTCAGGCCAATATCAACATTTGCATATTGCAGAATTGGCGACCTTGTTAGAATGCCCGCAGCTTATCGGTTGGGCGCGCGCCGCGAACATGAGCATATCGTTGGATTGTTCATGGGATGTTGACGCAATGAACCATCGCGATGCGCTCGGTTTGATCGCGCAGTGCGATGTATTTTTGCCGAACCTTGCTGAGTTTCAATTTGTGATGAAGGGCAAGTATGAGGGCGAACCAGACATTATTTCACAAAAATTTGGCGCATGCTCGGTCGTCGTGAAATGTGGAGCGGACGGGGCCATCCAATTCAGCAATGGCGATAGGCTTAATGTGCCATCCACGCCCGCCACAGTAGTGGACGCAACCGGCGCTGGTGATGCATTTAATGCGGGGTATCTTGCCGCTTGGCTAAGAAATGACGACGCCGAACTTTGTCTGCGAGCCGGGCACGCTCAGGCACTTATGGCCATCTCTCAAGTTGGTGGCGCACTCAATATCGCGCAATCAAACGATCATTTTGATCTTAAAGCTCAAGCAAACTAAAGCCAGCCATTCATTGGAATATCAAGCATGGCATACTAGTTCGTATTAGCCGTTTTGCACCTTTGTTGTATTTTTACTTTGATCATTGGAGGCGACAGTAATTTGTTGCGCGAAGTTTTTCATCACGAATGATGCAAGCTCATCGACTGGCATTGGTCGCCCATATAAATAGCCCTGGAAATGGTCGCATTTTAAGTTCGCCAAGGCGGTTGCTTGGGCTGTTGTCTCAATGCCTTCAGCGGTGACTGTCATATCGAGCTTGTGGCCAAGCATAATAATCGTATCAAGTATTTCATGAACCTTTTTGGGGTCTGCATCCAGACCTGCGATAAAGGATTTATCGATTTTGATTTTGTTGAACCCGAACTGCCAAAGATAGGCAAGGCTGGAATATCCAGTGCCGAAATCATCCATCGCGAGCGAAATGCCCATTTGGCCGATTTGTGCGAGTTGCTTGGAAACAGACTCGGTATTTTCGATCAACAAGCCTTCGGTAATTTCCAGCTCTAGGCGAGATGGATCCACACCGGTGCGGTTAAGAATGTCTTTGATTTGATCAACCAGCGTACCATCATCAAATTGACGAGCTGAGAGATTTACAGCAACAAAGAGACCCTCTGGCCATTGGCTGGCTGCAAGTGCCGCCTGCTCAATAACCCATTTTCCGATGTTTTTGATGGCCCCCATTTTTTCTGCCACCGGAATGAAATCTAGCGGCGGAATATTGTCGCCTTCATGGTCTTTTAGGCGCAACAGGGCTTCAAATCCTGCGATCTTCTCGTCATCACGGCGCAAGAGAGGCTGGAAGTGAACCTGCATCCGGCCCTCATCAATCGCGTTGGTGATGGCGACTTCGATCTTGCGCCGGCGTTTAATGTGGTTTTCGAGTGATTTTTCGTAAAATGTGCAGGTATCGCGGCCATCCAATTTGGATTGGTAAAGCGCAATATCGGCTTTTTGCATCCGCTCTTCAAAGCTGAGTTTAGGATGGGTAACATCATGATGTATGCCGATTGAGATGCTGCCCTTTATCGTGGCTCCATCAATGACGATTGGCGTGCTTGTTTGCAGTCTCATTTTCTCCGCAATATCGCTCATCGCCGAGCTACCTATTCTTTCCGCGATCGCCACAAACTCGTCGCCGCCAATGCGCCCGACCATGCCATGCTGGCCGATTTCAGCTTCGATGGCCTTGCCGACATGCTTTAGGTAGGCATCTCCTGCCTTGTGCCCAAATGAATCATTGATCAGCTTGAAATTATCGATATCGATGAACGCAACGCCCAATTGACCCAATTCGATATCATCATTTGCTATTCTGTCTTCTAAGCTTTTCAGCAGACTTGTCCGGGTCATCAAACCAGTGGTGGTGTCGTATTTTGACAAATAGTCGGCACGTTTATTGGCTAGACTGGCTTGCCCTGATTTAAAGATGAACGCGACGTAAGGCCCGCCGAATGCGAGCGCAAAGACCGCTGCGAGTGCTGCTAACACCAGATTAAAAGCACCATGAAGGGCAGTAGCGGCGAAAGATTGATCCAGATACACCTCTACAACGCCAATTATCTCGTTGTTTTGGTTTAATACCGGCACATATGCTTCAACATATAGGTCGGGGCGATCATCTTTTAATGTCCCGTCATTTAGGGAAATGTTGGCGGTTTTTGTACGAATAACGTCAGCGGCGTCGATGTTTTTTTCATAAGTTGCCGCAATGTAATCGTTATAGGTTGAACCGGGTGCGAGGTTGGGTGCCAATTCGTCTGAGATCAAAACAAGATTGCCCTGCTCATTAAAAAGTTTGAAACGAAAAACTCCACCAACGCTCGCCGCTATTTGGATATGTTCCAATTGCTTTTCAGTTGGGCGCCCATCTGTGATCAGTTGTGGAAGCCCCACCATGTTTACGGCGAAAAAGTCTGCCCATATTTCGGCTTTGCGTTTGGCGTCAGTTGACACATAATTGTTTACGGCTGCTCCAATTAGTGCATTTGTACTCCACATCAAGACTGACAGCGTCAATATAGCAACAGCGAACAGACCTGACTTCTTGAACATAACATCCCCAATTATTGTAGAAAACCATCATTCTTTAACTGGATGATAAAGCTCAATATTTGTAATTTTATTTATTCTGGTGACGTTTGCGTAATTTTGAAAGTAAGCTCGAGATTCTCCCATATATAGACTTATGAATTAATCAAATATTTCACCTAACCTATTGATGTATCACAAATTAATTGTTTATTACCTATGTTTTTGAATAAGTTTGAAAAATCTTGTTCGTTAGGCTTGAAACTGGTTGCAGCGCGTTAAATTCCCCTTGGCCATTAACACATTTGAATAAGTTGCGCTTGACATAGTTGCATATGAAACTAATCTGCAAAAAAGGGAAACGGAACGAACAAACAACACTTGATTGCTTGACGGTTGCAAATTTGACGTGCCGAAAAGGTGCGCAGCTTTGAAGCTGTTTTGCTCAATTATACGAAAAGGATGGCCACCCATGGCAAAGGCATTTGCGTCCACTGGTGATATGGCAGACAAAAAGATTTCTTTTACCGAAGTGGGTAAAGATCTTTACGCTTTTACCGCCGAAGGCGATCCAAATACGGGCGTTATTATCGGTGATGATAGTGTGATGATTGTTGACGCGCAGGCCACACCTCGGTTGGCGGATATGGTGGTGGAAAAAGTGCGTACGGTCACCGATAAACCCATCAAATATGTGGTGTTGACGCATTATCATGCTGTTCGCGTGCTCGGTGCTCAAGCCTACGGCGCTGAACAGATTATCGGCTCCGAAAAATGTCGTTCAATGGTTGCAGAGCGCGGACAAGAAGATTGGGATAGCGAGTTCGGACGTTTCCCTCGGCTGTTTCAAGGTCATGAATCTATCCCCGGTCTGACGTGGCCAACAATGACCTTTAAAGACAAGATGACTGTTTATCTTGGCAAACGCCGGGTGGACTTAATGCATCTGGGTCGCGCTCACACGGCTGGCGACATTGTTGCTTGGGTGGGTGATGAAGAGGTGATGTTTACCGGAGATATCGTTGAATATCACTCAGCATGTTATTGCGGTGATGGTCACTTTAATGACTGGTCTGCAACACTAGATCGCATCAAAGCATATCAACCCACATCCATTGCGCCGGGTCGTGGGGACGCGTTGGTGGGAGCTGAAATGGTGAACGCTGCGATTGAGAACACACGGGACTTTGTTTTGTCAACTTACCGCCCAGCTGCTGCGGTTGCCGCACGCGGTGGCACGTTGAAAGAAGCATGGGACGCTGTTCGGGCAGAATGTGATCCAAAGTTTGGCGAATATGCAATTTACGAACATTGTCTGCCGTTCAACGTTGCGCGTGCATATGACGAAGCGCTGGGCATGGATACGCCACGTATTTGGACCGCAGAGCGCGACATAGATATGTGGAACCAGCTGCAAGGCTAGGCCAAAACACTTTCATTTGCTGAAACGCAATCATTCTTTGAGGAGTAAGAATGACCAAGGTTCTTCAAACCAAGATTTTTGAAACACCACTTTATCCGTATAAACGATCACCGGATCAGGATGCTGAGCAAATTGTTCGGCATCCAGTGATTGTGATTGGCGCTGGTCCTATTGGGTTGGGTGCTGCGATTGATCTTGCGATGCAAGATGTGCCGGTTGTTGTGATTGACGATAATGACAAAGTGAGTTGGGGGTCGCGTGCGGTGTGTTACGCCAAGCGGCCCTTAGAAATCTTGGATCGCTTGGGGTGTGGCGACGAGTTCGTCGACAAGGGCGTCATTTGGAATTTGGGCAAAGTCTTTTTTGATGAGCGCCAAGTTTATGATTTCGATTTGTTGCCTGAGGATGGACACAAGCGGCCGGCCTTTATCAATTTGCAGCAATACTATTTCGAGCAATATCTGGTTGAACGTGCATTTGAACTGCAACGCCAAGGCAAACCGATTGAAATACGTGGCATGAATAAGGTCACTGATGTCGATCAAAAAAACGACGGCGCAAGGGTTTCAATAAAAACGCCGGATGGTCCTTATCAGCTCGATACAGACTGGTTGATTGTTTGTGACGGGGCCAGTTCACCCGTTCGCCAAATGCTTAATCTTGATTTTGATGGGCGGATCTTTGAAGATAATTTTCTAATCGCTGATGTGATTATGGAAGCAGACTTTCCCGTAGAGCGTTGGTTCTGGTTTGATCCCCCGTTTAATCGTGGGCAGTCGGCATTGTTGCATTCGCAGCCAGACAATGTTTGGCGCATTGATTTACAGCTCGGTTGGGATATCGACAAGGAAGTAGAAAAGAAACCTGAAAACGTTATTCCCCGGCTCAAAGCGATGTTGGGCGAAGACGCAAAGTTCGAACTCGAGTGGGTGTCTATCTATACATTTCAATGTCGGCGGATGGAAAAATTCCGGCATGGCCATGTGATATTTGCTGGCGATGCTGCACACCAAGTTTCGCCGTTTGGCGCGCGTGGGGCGAACTCAGGATTGCAAGATACTGACAATCTATGTTGGAAACTCAAACTTGTTATTGATGGTGTCGCACCAGACAGTTTGCTGGATAGTTATGATTGGGAACGTGTTCTAGGGGCGGAAGAGAATATTTTAAATTCCACGCGCTCGACTGACTTCATCACCCCAAAATCTGATGCTAGCCGCGCCTTCCGTAACGCGGTTTTAGATTTAGCTGAGCATTTCGAATTTGCACGTCCATTGGTGAATTCGGGTCGCTTGTCGGTGCCTGCTGTCTATGACGGTTCTCCATTGAATGGCGCGGATGATGCCGGTTTGCCAATTCGGACCCGCCCTGGCGCCCCGTTCATTGATGCGCCGATTGGCGATGAATGGCTTGGCGACAAGTTGGGCAACAAGTTCCAGCTTTTGGCGATCAATATCGATGTAGCACCCTTGGAATTGGTCGAGGGGGTTGAGGTTGAAATACTTTCAATCGACACTTCAAAACTGGCAAGTGACGCATTTAAGGATCGGTATTTGGGCGATGCTAAGTCGGCGATTTATCTGATGCGGCCAGATCAACATGTCGCCGCGCGTTGGACGGATTTTGACGAAGGAAAAGTTAAAGCCGCATTGCTGAACACAATCGGGCGAGGGTGAGAAAACAAATGCTCAACACAAAACCGAACATTTCTGGCGCAGATGATTTCTACGCTGAATTGTTGGCACTGCATGATGGTAAAACCACAGAACAAAGCGCCGACATCAACGCGCGGTTGATCTTGCTGCTCGCCAACCACATTGGCGATAGAGAAATTCTGCGTGAAGCAATAGCGATAGCAAGCGATCCGAGTAAATAGGCTTTAGCTGGCTTCAATCGTACCTTGATGAAATCTCATCATCCAATCTTCATTCCCGAACTGCCAAATTGACGTTCTTGGGGCGCGATTTTCTGGCACTAGCAGCGCTTGTTCTTTTTTAAGTAAGATCTGTGCAATCGAATTGGACATAGGTCCGTTTATCATTCCATGCACCCATTGGGTAAACCCGATTTGGATGATGTATATTGTTTTTGATTGACTGATCAGTCATTTGGTCCTATGTGAGGGTTGTAATGCCAAACTTGGAAGGTAATCTGCAGGGGTGCGAAGATGCCTGAGCTTAGGCTGTAATCTTCGGATGTTGGAAATAGCTGTGACGAATAAGCAAACGACCGATGTAGAAAAAGTAGAGCCAACAAAGCGCGATCTGTTGATTGAGGCGGCGATTGATCTTTTTGGACGGCAGGGTTTTTGGAATACGTCGACGGCGTCGGTTGCTAAACATGCAGGTGTTGCCACTGGGACATTGTTCAATCATTTCAAATCGAAAGAAGACTTGATTTCACAGATCATGTTTTATCTAAAACGCGAAATGCTTAGCGCTGCGTCGGTTGGGTTTGATCCACAAGCTGAGCTTCGTGAGCAGTTGAGATCGTTTTGGCACAATGGGTGGCGTTGGGTGCTGATCCATTGCGAACGGTTCCATCTTATGGAGCAAATTAAGGTTTCAGAACGTATTTCAAAACACGACCCTGAAGCCGCTGGAAATACCTACGCTGAAATGATGGCTTTGTTGAAAGCTGGGGTGGATAGCGGCCAATTGCAGCCTATCGCGCCGGAATTGATCGCAGAAATGATGACTAGGCAGGGGCAGGCGATCGTCGAGTACCTGCTGTCAAATAATCTACTAAGTGACGTGGAAATCGATGCACATCTTGAAACAGGGTTTATGGTTTTCTGGCGTGGCATCAGTTTAGCAACAGAATGAAAATTGAAGCATCAATTGATCCTTTTGGGCTTTGATGCTGACTGACTAATCAATCAATTGGAGATAAATATGCCAGATTATGAATTACCTTTCGGCTCAAGTGGTTGGGATTATAACCGGATGCCGGACTTGACCGGCAAAACAGCCATTGTGACGGGTGGAAACTCGGGTATCGGCTTTGAATCCGCGAAAAAGTTTGTGTCTAAAAATGCGCACGTCACCATCTTTTGCCGCAATGAAGAAAAAGCGAAAGCAGCAGTTGCGGACATTGCAAAAGAGGCAGGGCCTGAGGGCAAAGTCGACTATATATTGATGGATCTTTCTGATTTAGCGAGTGTGCGGGCAGCGGCTGAGCACTATATGGCCCGACATGAAAAGCTGGATATTTTGCTCAATAATGCGGGATTGATGATGATCCCCACGCGCACCTTGACCAAAGATGGGTTTGAAACTCAATTCGGCGTGAACCATCTCGGCCATTTTGTCTTTGCTCAAATGCTGTTTCCATTAGTTGAAAAAGCAGCTGGACGCATTATTGCAGTATCTTCAATTGCCCACAATTGGGGGTTGAAACGGATCAAGTTTGACGATTTGAATTTTGATGAAGATTACTCATCAACGAACAGTTATGGGCAAAGTAAATTGGCCAACATGTTGTTCATTCAGGAGCTTCAACGCCGATTGAAAGCCGCCAACAGCAAAGTAAATGCCTATGTTGTGCATCCTGGCTATGCGGATACGAATTTGCAGCGCACGGGCCCGGGCGGCATTGAAAAATGGATGATGGTCGTTTTTGGACGTTTCTTCTCGCATCCACCCGTTCATGGCGCCAAGTCCTTGGTGCTGGCCTCCACTGATCCTGAAGCCAAACCTGCGACATTTTATGGTCCGGTAAAGCGTGGTGGACTTGGCGGTCCAGTTGGAATTTCGCCTGTCGCACCGCAGGGCAAGGACATGCAAGCGGCTGAAAAATTGTGGGATATCTCAGAGGAATTGACCAACGTTAAATGGTCAGTCTAGTGAAGCCGCGCGGCGTTGATG
>NZ_JBPOEU010000024.1:0-46083 GCF_051251695.1 Maritalea sp.
CTAATTATTTGCTTAACAAATTGCTCTGAATCGGACAAACTTGGATATTAGTAAAGTGTAACCTGCTTGTGGTGGGGCAGACGAGACAGAGGGATGTCACGATTATGGGGGCCAAAATCACAGCCGATATGGGCAGCGAAGCAGAATATGAAGGCAATGTGCCTTCGGCGGACGATCTTAGCGAAGGTGTAAACGATCCTTCCGTAGACGTGATCGAAATAGCTGGTTCGATTAAGTGGTTCGATGTTGGTAAGGGCTTCGGGTTTATCGTACCCGACAATGGCATGCCCGACGTGTTGGTTCATGTGACATGTTTGCGCAGAGATGGCTTTAAAACAGCCTATGAAGGCTCGCGCATTGTTGTTGAAGCGCTGGACCGCCCCGGTGGGTTACAGGCATTTAGAATTCTCTCAATGGATGATTCTACTGCTAAACATCCAGCACAGATGGCCGCGCCAAATACACATGTTGTGGTGGAGCCTACATCAAAACTAGAACGTTTGCAGGTGAAATGGTTCAACCGCCTTCGTGGCTTTGGTTTCCTTTCAGCGGGCGAGGGACATCCGGACATATTCATCCATATGGAAACGCTTCGTCGTTTCGGTTTGGCTGAACTACGCCCCGGCCAATTTGTTTTGGCTAGATATGGCGATGGACCAAAAGGATTGATGGTTGCTGAAATTCGTCCTGAAGGATGGGGTGACGCACCGTCGTCGCACTAACATTTTGATGTATTCTCATTTTGTGAAACATTTGGCGCGCGGATTGTGCGCCTTTTTTCTGGCTATTGGCCTGTCGGCTTGCTTGGCAGGTGAGGATCAATTGACCCTCGTTACTCAAAACGGCGAGCACAGGTTTTCGATTGAAGTGGTGGATACGGATGAAACGCGGGCTAAAGGGCTCATGTATCGAACCAGTTTAGCGCCCGATGCAGGCATGCTCTTTGACTTTATTGAGGCGCGACCCGTGGCGTTTTGGATGCGTAATACGCTTATCCCGTTGGATATGATCTTTATTTCTGCGGCAGGTAATGTGGTCAACATCCATTCAAATGCCAAGCCACATGATCCAACATCCATCCCCTCAGATGGGCCGGTACGCTTTGTACTAGAAATTGCGGGTGGGCGCGCAAGGCAAATTGATCTGCGTGTCGGCGATCAAGTTATCCATCCACGTATTGATTCTTCGGAATAGTATGCCGGAATAATTTTGTAAAAATGAAATGCACACATAGAGAAGTCGAACAATTGTTGGTTGAGTGAGTGCGCAAGCATTTAGTGAACAGGCAATTATGCGGCCCGAATACTAGCCAGTTTTTGCAAGAGTTGGCGGCGCCACTTGCAGGTCATTCATGACAATCAAAGTTTCGAGGACGGAAAAATACCGCGCCGCAATCACCATGTTGCCGATGCCCATTTTCTGGATGAATCGTGCTTTATGGACATCAACTGTTCGCGGGCTTATGCCCAGTTCCTTACCAATTTTTACAGCGGTAAGACCCTGAATTACCTTTTCAAAAACTTCGAATTCTCGATTGGTAATCTGTTCAAGTTTACGCGCGAAGTTTAACAATTCTGGCGTTTCCGGCAGCGGGTTTGCGCGTTTTCTGCAGTTGATTGTATAATAATCCCGAACACGTCCCACCACCGCTAACAAGTTTGCAGGCGACTCAACGGCCCCAATTGGCGCAATGTTTTCAATATTATTCATTTTTTTGCCTATGGATCAAACACGATGTTATCCGTAGTCAATGTGCGCCTTTTTGTACGAAAAGGCACTTCCCCTAATTGGGGGTAATGACAACTTTAAATTGCACCTAAGCGCATGGCAGTGACAACAGCATGAAGCTTGTTGACGCCGCGCAATTTTCGTTGGCAATTTTGGAGGTAGGTCTTAACGGAGTGATCTGAAATGCCTAAAATCTGGGCCGTCTCCCACACAGATTTTCCCTCCGCTGCCCATTGCAACACCTCAATTTCACGATTTGAGAGTTGAACCTCGCCAGGACTGGGTTGGCATAGTTTAAGAACTTTTGCATGAAATTGATGGGCGAACAAAACCAGATGGGGCAAAATTTTGTTCCGTTTATCCCGCCACTGCCTATTCGACATACTAACATTTGCTGACATCGCACAGCATTCGCCCTCGGGTCCGTGAATTGGCACGGTGATGCCTTGGTTGCCTAGACCATGTTCAGTGGAGTCGGAGAAAAACTTAACCAGTTCTGGCGTTTTGTACCGCTTTGTGTCCCAGTCAAATGGTGTGTGTCTTTGAGTTGCTTCTTTGATTACGGGATCCAACTCATGATATTTGCGGCTTAGATATCTACTTTGCCATTCGTCACTATATGTAGTGATGAAATCGAACGACCTTCCATCGCTTCGAGCGCCAAGGCGTATAATCCCATATGCCAAATGGTCAACGCCCCACTCCTGAACCTTTTGCTGGAATACTACTAAGGCATCATGGCGGTCGGTGAGCTTGAATTCGCCTTCAATAAACTTGGCAGCCGAATGAAAATCCATCCAAATCATATATCCGAATAAAAGAATTAAATTATTTATCGTCCAAAATAAGTATTTTTCAGCCGACGTCGAGTCACTTTTATCGTATCTGTTACTTAAGAGGCGGATTTATTGGTTTTGTTGCGCAATTGTGAACGATGAACTGCGCCATCCACCGAGTTGGGATAAACGGGAACTGGTTTGTGGGAGGGACCAGCTCCTTATCAGTCGGAAGTTTCTTCTGGACGGGGAACGCCCCGGTGGCATCCATGCCCGATCATGGTCCTATGGGAAGCCGCTGTGGCACCAGCCAAATCCAATCCGACGGCTCCCATGATTTTTTTTGCTGCTTTTGGGGGCAATGCCTGAATTAGTATTAAAGCGGGGTAGCGCTTGTGTAGATCGAAAAGGTTATGCCCTCGACCTGCTTTGCAACAGCCCCAAGCTTATTTGTTGATTATCGAATGGCGAGGTGCGGGGAGGGCTTAAAGCGCAACAATCTTTTGCATATTTGTTCTCCCACCTGTTCAAGCAATAAACGCCACAAGTCAGGGTGAAAGTATCAATGCTTAGATAAGTGGCTGATTTGGCGACAAAGTTGGATAAAAATCGCTGAGTAAGACAACCGATAGTTCGCTGGCGACTAAACGCCAACAACAGGTGCGAAATATGCGCCCAAATAATATGGCCAAACGATAAGGCCCAAAAGGCCTTTAAAGAATCCCAGTTTTAAATACCCGACCGTAAACAGCCAGCCAACAAACCAGAGCATGCCTGCGCCACCGTGCTGGGTGACGTTGATTTTACGTTCCATGGGCGGCTTCCCGATTTAGGTGAGAATGTGCCCCCAATCAATCAACAGATTTTGGTTGATTGGGGTCGCGTTATTATGCTCGTTTGACGAGCTTGATCACAAACAGCAGCACAACTGCGCCAATGGTTGCGTGAATAATCGCCGCAATAATGCCACTGCCAATAGAAACGCCGACGATTGGCAATAAGTAGCCAGCAACAACTGCGCCGACAATACCCACAACGATGTTGCCGATTAAGCCAAAACCGAAACCTTTAACAATAAGGCCAGCTAACCAACCTGCAATACCGCCAATGATTAAGAAAACTAGAATATTCATATGTGCCTCCATTTAGCTATGATGAATTGAATATTGGATGTTTGAACCACAAAATCAACGCCTCGGTGAAATTTGGCGTGTATTGTTGTTAACAATGTGCGCGAAAAGGGAATTTCAAACAATTTTCGCGCACATTTCTGGCATTCACTCGCCGCCGCGCGCAGCTTGCATTTTTGCCTTCAGTTCTGCCTCCCAAGTTCCCACATTCTCACGAATCATTTGAGTGTAAGTGCTATCGTCACTATGGGGATCCTCACTTTCGATAAAGGCGCGTGCAGTTTCCACCATTGTCTTGCGATCGAAATCTTCAAATATGCCGGTGAGTTGCTCTGCCTGCTCGCGTGGATGACCAACCGCTTCAAAGACAGAACGTGCTGCGCGGATCGAACTGTCATATGTCTCGCGGATAATATCGCGACAACCCGCAGCCCAAAGGTCATATACATGCCAACGATCGACTGCGCGGGCCACGACATGCACCTTTGGGTGATGTTCATGTATGTAGCGGGCGAGTTCTGTTGCAGCATCTTTGTTGTCAATTGCAATCACCAACACTTTTGCTTCCTCGATTCCGGCGGCATGCAAAAGGTCAGGACGCGTGGCATCGCCGAAATAGGCCCTGAGACCGAAGCGACGTAGCATGGCTAATTGTTCATTGGAGTAATCGATAACTGTTGTTTCGTAGTCAGCTGCTTGTAGAGCTCGGTTTACAATGCCACCAAAGCGTCCGTGCCCAGCAATTATGATTTTCGCATCGGATGGCATGTCATCTGCATCTTGCGCCTGTTGTCGTGCATAGCGCGGCATGATGAGTTTATCATAGCAGATGAACAGCGCAGGGGTGAGCAACATGGAAAGTGCAACAACCAGCAGCAAGAGATCGGCAATTGGTCCCGGCACCACAGCATTTGCAACGGTAAAGGACACCAACACAAAGCCAAATTCACCGGCTTGAGCAAGGCCCAAAGAGAATAACCACTTGTCACTACCACTAAGTTTGAACACAAAGCCGAGCACAAACATGATCCCGGCTTTAAGTGCGATCAAACCAAGGGTTAGCCCAACAATCAACGCCATGTTTTCGCTGAACAGGGCAAAATCGATGCTGGCCCCGACGGTGATAAAGAAAACGCCAAGGAAGATGCCTTTGAAGGGCGCAATATCGCTTTCAAGCTCGTGTCGATATTCGCTGTTCGCCATCACAACGCCGGCTAAGAAGGTGCCGAGCGCTGGGGATAGTCCTACCATCGTCATCAAAAGGGCAATGCCGACCACCATCATCAATGCGGTGCTAACGAACAGTTCTCGTAGGCGCGCGCTCGCAACGTACCGAAATACCGGCCCGGTCAAATACCGCCCGGCGACGATAACTATTCCCACAGCAGCAAGCGTAACAATCGCGGTTTGCCAACCAGGAAGTCCTTCGACGAGGCTGAGGTTTAGACCGGCCTCGCCATGTCCGCCGCCATGATCATCGCCATGACCCAAGGCCGCTGTCAATTCCGGCAACGCCAAAAGTGGGATAAGCGCGAGCATGGGGATAACGGCAATATCTTGGAACAACAGCACAGAGAAACTAGCTTGTCCGCCGTCACTTTTCATCAACCCTTTTTCGTTCAGCGTCTGTGTGACGATTGCAGTCGAGGAAAGCGCAAATATCAAACCAATAGCGAGGGAGACTGTCCAGGGTTGCCCGAAAAACATTGACACTGCCATCACCGCAGCGGCTGTCAAACCGACTTGCAGCCCACCCATCAAAAAGATCCGCGCCCGCATGGCCCACAGAACCTTTGGCTGCATCTCTAGGCCGATCAGGAACAGCATCATCACGACGCCAAATTCGGTGAAGTGCTGTAAGCCCACCACATCGACCCCAGCCCAGTGCAAAATTGGCCCAATCGCAATACCGGCAATTAGGTAGCCGAGCACGGACCCAAGCCCAAAGCGGGAGGCCAAAGGCACAGCAATCATTCCAGCTAGAAATATGGTGAAGGTGATAAACAGGAATTCTGCAGTCATTAAGTCGTCCTTTTGGGGGTTTCTATTTGCGTGTGGGCTATGCTCAACATAGCGTTAGACATTCAAACGCACCATCCCAATTGTGGACCACGACACGCCAGTATGCGAGCCACTTCAATTGGAACGAACGAGCAGGACTGCAAATGTGTTGATATGTGGGAAGTGGGGGCAACCAATTAATGGTGATCCCGACAGGAATCGAACCTGTAACCTGCTGATTAGAAATCAGCTGCTCTATCCAGTTGAGCTACGGGACCAGCTAAGACCACAATCAGTTGGCCATGCGATAGGTGGTTTATTTTATCGGCTTGATGAATTTGTATTTAGTGTGTCCAGGGTGCTTTGCGATCCGATTTAAAGTTATCGGCATAGGCAACCTTTTTGGGTGTTGATTCATGGGGTTGCTGAACCACATATTCGAGCCCTTTGCGCTGGGCGTAGCTTTCGGCTTCTTCCAACGTATCAAACTTGAGTTTGATTTGTGAGCTCATGTCTGTTGAAGAAGTGTAGCCCATCAACGGGTCAATTGAACGCGCTTCTTGAGGTTCGAAAACCAACATCCAATTTTTGGATTTTCCGCGGCCAGATTGCATGGCGTTTTTTGCGGGGCGAAAGATTCTAGCGGTCATGAACCTATCCAATCATTGTTCCGTTGTGGTGATGGTCGGAGTAGCAAGATTCGAACTTGCGACCCCTGGTACCCAAAACCAGTGCTCTACCAGGCTGAGCTATACTCCGACATATCACAACGGATGTGATCACCGGGATGCGATGTACACATTCTTGTGGCATACTGCAAGTCATGATAGTTGCTCATTTCAAGAATATTGCATTTTTTTGTCTGGAACTCTAGTTGGCTAATCCCAAAAACACACAAAATTCAGCCCCAAAGCCCCACGTACTGGATAGTTTCACTTTAAAGCGGTCCATTTTATCCGCGCTGGTGGTCCTTGCATTTTTTTTGCTGATTTTGTCGCTCGATCGCATTGTTACTCAGAACTTGACCCAATGGCCTGATGCAGAACGTGCATTTTTTGGCTCATTGGCCCGGGTAGGGGAATCGGATTGGATGCTTATTCCCACTTTGTTGGTTTGGGTGCTTTCTCAAATGACGAGTTGGATAAATCTGGGATACACAAAAAAATGGGCGGTTCGGGCCATTGGTGGCATGTCGGGGTTCATTTTCATCAGCGTTGCAGTGCCCGGCATAATCGCGGCTTTCCTCAAGGTAGCAATTGGCCGTGCGCGACCCATGTTGATGGATGAAGTGGGAATTCTTCACTTCACACCGTTCGCCGGGGACTGGCGATATGCTGGTTTCCCATCTGGTCATGCGACAACGGCATTTGCTTTGGCTTGGGCAATCTACTTTTTATTCGGCAAACGCACGTTGATTGTGTTTTTAGGTGCGTTTTTGATCTCACTTTCAAGAATTGTAGATGAAGTTCATTATTTGTCAGATGTAATTGCCGGTTCGATGCTGGGCACATTCGGCGCGTTTTGGGTGCGGGACTTTTATCTGAAAAGGCGCTGGGTGCATAACAAGTCTGGGCTTGGGCCAAAAAAAGGGACGCAAAATCGGTTTCTGCGTCCCATTCAAAGATTTTGGCGTCGTAGGTCCGCCAAGACCTAATGCCCGGCAGCCTCGTTATATCTGCTTATTGCTGCTTCTAGGTCGGCTTTCAGGTCGTCCATATCTTCCAGGCCAATATGAACGCGGAACAGGTTGCCTTCTGCCGCCCATTTGGTGGCAGAACGCTGCTGTTTGATGAAAACAGGCAAGATAAGACTTTCAAATCCGCCCCAAGAATATCCCATGCCGAATAGCTTTAGGTCATTGAGCATTGCCGAAATGGCAGACTGTGGGGCGTCTTTAAGTGTGAAGCCGAACAATGATCCAGAACCGGTGAAATCGCGCTTAAATATCTCATGGTCGGGATGCTGTTCCAAAGCAGGATGGAATACTTTGTCGACGACGGGTAGTGTTTCAAGCCATTTTGCGAGTTCAAGAGCACGTTGTTGATGCTCCTTCATCCGTAGAGCAAGGGTGCGCAAGCCGCGCGCGACCAGAAAACTATCTTCAGGGGAAACGCATACCCCGAGCGCTCGATAGGTATCGAGTACAGGTGCTGTCCATTTCTCATTTGTAGAGATGGTGCCAAACAGTACATCTGAATGCCCCACAAACATTTTTGTGCCCGCATGCACCACAATATCGGCACCTAATTCCAAGGGTTTGTAATATAGAGGCGTTGCCCAGCTATTGTCAGTGATGATGGCAATGTCACGATTTCCTCGCGCTGCGGCGATTGCAGGAAGATCTTGCACTTCAAATGTCAGTGACCCGGGACTTTCAGTCAAAATTGCTGTGGTATTTTCGCGAATTAGTGCGTCGATCCCGCTACCGATTCGCGGGTCGTAATACTCGACTTCAACTTGATTCGCTTTCAAAACCGAATCGCAAAACTGACGAGTCGGTTCGTACGCGCTATCGCTTATTAAAATGTGATCATGAGCATGGGCGACCGCAGTTAACGTTGTACTTATCGCGCTAAGGCCAGAAGGCGCGAGCATTGTGGTGTGGGCACCCTCCAACGCGGTAATCACATCGCTTACTGCATCGTTTGTTGGGTTGCCATGACGACCGTATTTATACTGGCGATCACCAGACATGAGCTGTTCAAAATTGTCGAACAACACAGTTGAGCCGCGCACGACCGGCGTGTTTACGAATCCGTCTTGCTGGTCCGGAGACCGCCCCAAATGTGTAAGGATTGTTTGCGCACTCATCTTGGCATCAACGTGTTTTTTGTTACTCATTAATTTTTCCGTTATCAAAGTTATTATTATAGCTACCCACTTATTGGGTGTGTTTCACCATAGCGAGGGAATTATGTAACTTAAGGTCTTGACCGCAAGCAAAAAACCCTTTTCCATTGCGTATATCGTTATGGACACAAGTACCATGGCGATTGTGGCGCCTGAACTTAGGAGGGGAAAGCGTCGCAGATTAAAAAAAAAGGGTTAGGAAACAAAGTTATGAAGAAACAACTCGTAACACTCGCTCTCGGAGCAGTGCTGGGGCTTTCAGCTTCAGCTGCATTCGCAGACACTCTCGAAGACGTAACGGCTAAAGGCTACCTACAGTGCGGTGTTTCACCAAGCACACCAGGTTTTGCTGCGCCAGATGGCAACAACGAATGGGCTGGCTTGGATGTTGACTTCTGTCGCGCCATGGCTGCTGCAATCTTTGATGATGCACAAGCTGTTCGCTTTACACCATTGACATCTAAAGAGCGTTTCACAGCGCTATCTTCAGGTGAAATTGACGTGCTTTCACGTACAACAACATGGACAATGAGCCGCGACACCAACCTTGGTATCGATTTCGCTGGCGTCATGTTTTATGATGGTCAAGGCTTCATGGTTCGTAAGGATCTAGGTGTCGCTTCAGCTACTGAACTTTCAGGCGCTGCGATCTGTATTGAAGCAGGTACAACTACTGAATTGAACGCTGCTGACTACTTCTCTTCAAACGGTATGGAATTCAACGCAGTTGTTTTCGAAGACCAAGACGAAGTTGTAAAAGCTTATGATGATGGTCGTTGTGACGTGTTCACAACAGATTCATCAGCACTAGCTGCTGAGCGTTTGTCACTTGCAAGCCCTGATGAGAACATGATTCTTCCAGAAATCATTTCTAAAGAGCCTTTGGGCCCATCAGTACGTCAAGGTGACGATCTTTGGTACAATGTAACACGTTGGGTTTACTTCGCGCTTCTAGAAGCTGAAGAACTTGGTGTTACTCAAGCTAACGTTGACGATATGCTCGGTTCAGAGAACCCAGGTGTTCGTCGTTTGCTTGGCGTTGAAGGTGACTTCGGTACAGCAATCGGTCTTTCACAAGATTGGGCTTATAAGGCTATCAAGCACGTAGGTAACTACAACGACATCTACGAGCGCCACGTTGGTGAGAATACACCAGTGGGCATCACACGTGCAGGATCAGTTAATGATCTTTGGACACGCGGTGGCCTAATGTATTCACCACCAGTTCGCTAAGCGAACTCGTGTTTAGCGGCTCGGCGTCCTATGACGCCGGGCCGTTTTCTACTAAGGGGGAGGGCAAATTGCCCGCCAGCTCTGATTGGTTAATTTCAGAGAGACTACTCAACAAAAACAAATAGGGTAGCTATGGCTAAAAGTCAGGAACAGCTGCAGCAAAAGCGCAGCGCTACATCGCTGATATACGACCCAAAATTCCGATCATACGCATTTCAAATTTTGCTTCTGATTGGTCTCGTCGTATTCGGATGGTGGATATTTAATAACACCGTAACAAACCTACAAGCTCAAAACAAAACAACTGGCTTTGACTTTCTAGGCATTACATCAGGCTTCAACATTGGGTTCTCGTTGATCCCTTATGACAGATCGTCAACATATTTTGACGTGTTTGTTGTGGGTATACTGAACACTTTGCTGGTCTCTGTAATCGGTGTAATTCTAGCAACAATTCTGGGCTTCATCATTGGCGTCGCCAGACTTTCGAGCAACTGGATCATTGCCAAATTGGCAACTGTCTACATCGAAGTTTTCCGGAACATTCCATTGTTGCTTCAATTGTTCTTCTGGTACTTCGCAGTGTTGAAAAGCATGCCAGCGGTTAAGAACAGCTTGGAAATATTGACCGGTTCAGTTTTTCTGAACAACCGTGGTCTTTATGTGCCAGATCCAAATCCGAATGATTCATTCGTTTGGGTGCAACTCGCCATCGTCGGCGTCATTATTGGTGGGTATTTCCTCCATAGATGGGCACGCCTTCGTCAGGAAGCTACGGGTCAAAGATTTCCGTTTATACCAGCCTTCATCGCGGGGCTCATCATTGTTCCAACACTTGTTTGGATCATTGTTGGCGCTCAGATCAATTTGGATTATCCGGTTCTAGAGCGGTTTAACTTCGCAGGCGGCATTCAAATTCCACCTGAGTTTGTGGCACTTTTATTTGGATTGGTGATCTACACCGCAGCCTTTATCGCCGAAACAGTTCGTGCCGGCATTTTGGCCGTGAATTCGGGCCAAACCGAAGCCGCACAGTCACTTGGATTAAAGAACTCAGACCGTTTGAATTTGGTGGTCATTCCGCAAGCTATGCGGGTGATTGTACCGCCATTAACAAGCCAATACCTGAACTTGACCAAGAACTCTTCTTTGGCTGTGGCAATTGGTTATCCAGAAATCGTGAACGTATTCATGGGTACCGCGTTGAATCAATCAGGCAAAGCGGTTGAAGTTATCTTCATGACCATGATGGTTTACCTCACCTTGTCATTGGCAACGTCTGCCGTGATGAACGTTTACAATGCGCGTATAGCGCTAACCGAGCGATAGGGAGAACACAAATGACTGATACTAGTGTTGCCTATGTACGCAACGAGATGCTTGAGGAGCAACCTGCTCCATCAACAAGCAAAGGTGTTGTGGGTTGGATGCGCGCAAACTTGTTTTCGGACATTCCGAATACAATTATGACGGTAGTTGGGTTCGCCTTTCTTGTTTGGTTCATTCCGCCTATCTTTAACTTTCTTGTCACCGACGCGGTTTTCCCGTGGTCAGTGAACAATACTGTTGAAGCTTGTCGGACTGAAGCAGCGGGTGCGTGCTGGATTTATGTTGTCGATCGGATGGACTTCTTCATTTACGGGTTTTATCCCTCAGAAGAATATTGGCGGGTTAATATCTGTTTTGTCTTGGGCATCATAACATTAGTTCCACTATTGTGGCCTGATTTGCCATACAAGGGCGTGTCTGCAATAGCGTTCTTCGTTGTGTACCCAATCGTTACATTCATTTTGATGAACGGTGGGGCGGTTTTCGGACTTCCCGAAGTGCCAACAGAAAAATGGGGTGGTCTTACACTAACGCTGATCATTGCGACGGTCGGTATTGTGGTTTCCTTGCCTATTGGTGTGGTGCTTGCTCTTGGGCGACGTTCACACATGCCGTTCGTGAAGTATGTGTGTATTGCCTTCATCGAATTGTGGCGTGCGGTTCCGCTGATCACAGTGTTGTTCATGGCATCAATCATGCTGCCACTGTTCCTTCCAGAAGGAACAACCATTGATAAGTTGCTGCGTGCCCTTGTGGGTGTGTCGCTCTTCTCTGCCGCTTACATGGCGGAAGTGGTTCGTGGTGGTTTGCAAGCATTGCCAAAAGGACAATATGAAGCCGGTGATGCACTTGGTTTGAGTTATTTCAAATCAATGTATCTGGTCATTTTGCCTCAAGCGTTGAAGCACGTTATTCCAGGCATTGTGAACAGCTTCATATCGCTTTTCAAAGATACGTCTTTGGTATCGATTGTTGGGCTATTCGATCTTTTGCAAGCCGTGCAAGCAACAACCGCACAAGTTGAATGGAAATCACCTAACCAGGCTATAACAGGCTACCTGTTTGCCGCCGCTGTGTTTTGGATATTCTGTTTCGGTATGTCGCGTTACTCCATGTTTATGGAACGCCGTCTAGACACCGGACACAAGGAGTAAATATATGTCAGAAGTAGACGCAAACGAGATCAAAGTTGATCGCACAAAAATGGTCGTGTCCGATACCGATGTTGCCATTGAGATCAATGAGATGAATAAATGGTACGGCGACTTTCATGTTCTTAAGGACATTAATCTCAAAGTCATGAAAGGCGAACGGATTGTTATTGCAGGGCCTTCTGGGTCCGGTAAGTCAACCCTTATTCGCTGTATCAACCGTTTGGAAGAACATCAGCAAGGCGAAATTATTGTTGATGGCATCGAGCTAACAAACGATTTGAAACGCATTGATGAGGTTCGTCGTGAAGTGGGAATGGTGTTCCAACACTTTAATCTGTTCCCGCATCTTACTATCATGGAAAACTGCACACTTGCGCCAATGTGGGTGCGAGGCATTCCGAAGGCTGAAGCCGAAGCAACTGCAATGGAATATCTTGAAAAAGTGAAAATTCCAGAGCAGGCTGAAAAGTTCCCCGGTCAATTGTCGGGTGGTCAGCAACAACGTGTGGCGATTGCTCGCTCGTTGTGCATGAACCCAAACATCATGTTGTTCGATGAGCCTACTTCAGCCCTTGATCCTGAAATGATCAAGGAAGTGCTGGAGGTGATGGTGAACTTGGCGGAAACAGGCATGACCATGTTGTGCGTTACCCACGAAATGGGTTTTGCGCGTCAAGTTGCGAACCGGGTTATTTTCATGGACCAAGGCCAGATCATTGAACAAAATGATCCGGATAACTTCTTTGATAATCCTCAGCATGAACGTACCAAATTGTTCTTGAGCCAAATCCTTCACTAGTTGAGGAAAATTGAGTTTCCCTCATGAAAATGAGGGACTTTCAATTGCTTAGGAATTATATTTGATTTACATATAATTTGAGCGGCCCATTCGGCCGCTCAAATCGTAAGAGGGATAAGTGAACCGTCTCCGTATTTTCATAGCATTAGTTTTGGTTGCGGTTGTGCAAAGCACCGCAGCCTATTCTGACACGTTAGATAACGTCTTGGAGCGTGGAAACGTGCGATGCGGCGCCACAGAGGGGCACAAAGGCTTTTCAGAAATATCCGATGGCCTGTGGCGTGGATTTGACGTTGATCTATGCCGAGCAGTCTCTGCAGCGGTTTTTGGTGTCGCCAATCGTGTCGAGTTTGTGGAGTTCGAAGGCGCTAGCCGAATTGCGCCGTTGCAAAGCGGCGAAGTTGATCTGCTTGCGCGCAACACATACTGGACCATGGCGCGAGATACCCAATTTGGCGCACAAAATGTAGGTATATCCTATTTCGATGGTCAAGCCATTATGGTTCCAGAGGCGTTGGGCGTTGTATCAGCCATCCAACTTGCCGATGTGACTGCCTGTGCTGTTGTTGGTTCGCTGGAGCAAGCTCGCCTTGAACGTTACTTTTTCGAGTATCAGATCGCCTATAAAGAAGCCTATTATGAGGAATTCGCTGATTTGCGTGTCGCGTATAAAGCTGGGCTTTGCAATGTTGTGACCGCGCCCGCAAGCACATTGCAGGCGATGTTGATTGAAGACTTTGATGAAACAGAACATCGTATCTTGCCAGAGCGGCTATCCAATGATGCTTGGGGACCAGTTGTGCGTGCTAACGATGATCGTTGGCAGGATGTTGTGCGGTGGACACTTTTCGCGTTAATTAATGCAGAAGAGTTGGGCGTGAACTCGCGCAACGTTGACACGATGATTGAAAGCAAAAATCCAAAAGTGCGCCGTTTGCTTGGTTTGGATGGTGAGTTTGGCGCGCCCTTGGGCATTCCAAACAGTTGGGCGCAAGACATTATCCGCGGCATCGGCAATTATGGTGAAATGTATAGTCGGAATTTGGGCCGAGAATCTGGTTTGAATATCGCGCGTGGGCAAAATGAACTTTGGACACGTGGCGGCCTTATGTATGCGCCGCCCGTGCGATAAAGCCGCGGCATTAGCTATTCATTGCGTCTTGCCAATCACGCGCAGAAAATTGATAGGCCTTGCCAAACCCACCATTGATATCGACGCGCAATACATCAAACAGCACGACGTGAAAATCGCTGAACCCAGCGTAGACCTTTGAAGTTGGTCGTTGTGCAACAAAGCTTTGGCGTAGTTCTGCGTCTTGCTTGGTGCCGTGCTCCAAAAACCGTGCGTGACAAATAAGGCTCATGCGGGCTTGGGTTAGTGGATTGCCTTTTGATGCAACGTTGCCCAGCAATATTGAGCATTTGGCTTCGGCTTGCAACGCGCCCGTGTGATGGGCTAATTCCGATATGAGGCTCATCGGTGTGCAACAATTGGCCAACGCGAGACCAATCCGACTTGCGTAAGGGTGCCCATCGGGGTGAATTGACGCCAGCACGCCAAAGTCCAGTTCCATCAGCGACTTAGCCAGTCTAATCGCTTCATCATCAATTGGGTTTATGGGGTTCTTTATTGATCGTCTCCATTGGAACTTTCGTGAACCAAACTCATAGAGATACCATCGACCTTTTTAATTTTCAGAGCGTTTACATCCAAGTCTTCAAGGCAGTGCAAATTTACCCCAAAATGATCAGGCATTGACCGCTTTCGATGAAATGTATAGATGCCGCATTTTGAGCAAAAATAGTGCTGTGCGACTTTCGTGTTCCAAGTGTAGCAACTTAATGCATCTTCGCCGGATAAAAGTTCAAATTTTGTCTCGTGAACAGCGGTCATTACCGCGTTCTTTTTTACGCATAATGAACAGTCGCAAGAAGTTACATGATCAAGTGCGCTAGAAATTCTAAACCGAACGGTGCCACAATGACAGGCGCCTTTATATTGCTTTTCCATCTAGCTATCAAAATGAATGGCGACGCGTCGGTTGATCTTGCCCTTTTTCTCAACCTTGCCAAATCGCATGCGGCCAATTTCCCGCGTGTTCGCAACATGGGTGCCACCACATGGTTGCCAATCCACGGTTTCAGCGCCATCGCTTATTCTAATCATGCGAATTTTGCCCTGACCGACGGGCGGTTTTACGGCCATGGTTTTCACAAGGTCTGGGTTGGCATCAAGCTCTGCTTCTGTGATCCACTCCTCGGTCACGTCGAGTTCACGCTCAATTAGTGCGTTAAGCTGTGCCGCTAATGCCTCTTTATCCTCAGGCGGTTCGGGCATTTGAAAATCCAATCGGCCCTTTTCAGCGCCGATTGAACCGCCAGTTACCGGCAGGGGAATGACGACAGACAGCAAGTGCAGAGCCGTGTGCATACGCATCAGCTTGTAGCGATTTTCCCAATCAATGTGACAAGTGACTTCGTCACCAACGTTGGGTAGATCCTGTCCATCGGTCGGGACATGTACGATCAGGTTTTTATCGCCGTCTGGATGAATGGTGGTGGCGATTTTGATTTTGTCACCAGACGCCGTTTCTAAGAAACCGATATCGCCGGGTTGGCCGCCAGAGGTGGCGTAAAAATTTGTGCGGTCCAACAAAATGCCGCCAAGCTCGTTTACTTCAACGACCTTGCCGGCAACTGCATTTAAATAGCTATCGCTACGAAAAAGAAACTCTGTGCGGTTTGAACCGTTATCCATCATCACTTGCCAATACAGCTTGAATATCAATATCCAAACTGTTGTCCAAAAAGGCAGGTACTGGCAAGCCCTTGGAGTTCAAGAAGTCTTTATTGAAGAGCTTTGTTTGATAGCGATTTCCGTAATCGCAGAGAATAGTCACAATAGTTTTGCCCGGACCCAATTCTTTCGCCAGTTTAACAGCGCCTGCAATGTTGATTGCACTTGAACCACCAAGGCATAGGCCTTCATGGGCAAGCAAATCGTAGATATAGGGCAGGGCCTCAGCATCTGAAATTTGATAGGCGTGGTCGGGTGTTAGCCCTTCCAAGTTCGCGGTGATGCGCCCTTGGCCAATGCCTTCGGTGATTGACGACCCAGTTGAGGCGAATTCACCCGTTTTATAATAGCTGTAAAGCGCAGCGCCTTCTGGATCAGCAATACCGATCTGAATGTCCTTGTTGCGCTCCTTTAGGGCGTGGGCAACGCCAGCTAAGGTGCCGCCGGAACCAACCGCACAAATAAAGCCGTCGACTTTGCCGTCAGTTTGTTCAAAAATTTCGGGGCCGGTAGTTTCTATATGGGCCTGTCGGTTGGCAACATTGTCGAACTGTTGCGCCCAAACAGCGCCCTCAGGCAGCACTTTATTGAGATGTTCTGCAAGACGGCCCGATAGTTTCACGTAATTGTTCGGGTTCTTATAGGGTTTGGCAGGCACTTCAATAAGTGTTGCGCCAGCAAGTCGAATGCTGTCTTTTTTCTCTTTGCTTTGTGTTTCAGGAATAACGATGACTGACTTGTACCCCAGTGCATTAGCAACCATTGATAGCCCAATACCCGTATTGCCGGCTGTGCCTTCAACAATTGTCGCGCCAGGGCGCAAAAGGCCGCGCTTTTCAGCATCGCGAATAATGTAAAGCGCAGCGCGGTCTTTTACGGATTGACCGGGATTTAAGAATTCAGCCTTGCCCAAAATTTCACAGCCTGTCGCCTCAGAAACAGCATTGAGCCGAATAAGGGGCGTGTTGCCAATTGCGTCCAAAACGCTTCTGTGCTTCGTCATAATTCATTCCTTTTGATGTTGGCTAAATATTAAGTCTCAAGTCACGGTTTCTCAAGCCATAAATCGGTGAAAAACAAAGGCTTTTCCCGATATGGAAAATTGACAGCAAACCGATCTAGCATTTGCGAATTTGCGGCGAATGGATTTCTCCAAATCAACGGTTAAGGCACAGTGACATACCCGCCCGTCCGATGGGATTTGATAGGGCCAGTGGAATGCGAAGTGAAAAACTTTGCTTCAAATTCTTCAATCGAGACAATCAGATTTTACCATTTGCCATGGGCGCAAATATGGATGTTTACAGAATTCCATATTCACAAAATCTCTGACTTATACGGGTAAAGTACTGATTTATAAGATTGTTTTGGCAGGTCGCACAGCCTATTTTAAACGCCAAGTTCATAAGCCCTTTCGGAGCCATCATGTCGGCCACACAAAAAACACTTTCCCATCTTCAAGCGCTTGAAGCAGAGAGTATTGAGATATTTCGCGAAGTTGCATCCAGCTTTGAGCGGCCAGTGATGATGTATTCGATTGGCAAAGATTCCAGCGTATTGCTGCATCTGGCGCGTAAGGCGTTTTTCCCGTCCAGAATTCCATTTCCTTTGCTGCACGTCGATACGACATGGAAGTTCAAGGAAATGATCGCGTTTCGTGATAGGATGGCTGAGCAACATGGTTTTAATCTAATTACCCACACCAATCCCGAGGGTAAAGCGGACAACATCAACCCATTCGATCATGGCTCTTCGCGATACACCGATATCATGAAAACCGTCGCATTGCGGCAGGCGCTGAACGCTGGCCAATATGATGCAGCTATTGGCGGTGCGCGACGGGACGAGGAAAAATCTCGCGCGAAAGAGCGCATCTTTTCACACCGTAATGCCCAGCACGCATGGGACCCGAAAAACCAACGGCCAGAACTTTGGCGCGTGTTCAATACGCGTTTAGCGCCGGGTGAAAGCATGCGGGTCTTCCCGCTGTCCAATTGGACAGAGTTGGATATTTGGACTTACATCTATTCCGAGGGTATCGAAATTCCACCGCTTTATATGGCTAAAAAACGCCCGGTGGTCGAACGCTCTGGCACATTGATCATGGTCGATGATGAGCGCTTGCAGTTGAACGTGGGCGAAGTGCCGCGCGAAGAAATGGTGCGGTTCCGCACGCTTGGCTGCTATCCGCTGACCGGCGCGATAAAATCAGATGCCGCGACATTGCCCGAAATCATTATGGAAATGAACGCATCGACGACTTCCGAACGGGAGGGGCGTTTGATCGACAGCGATCAAGCCGGGTCGATGGAGAAGAAAAAACAAGAAGGATATTTTTGATTATGAGTTCTTCCGAAAATATTCTTAAAAACAATGCATTAGACGTTGATAGTTGGCTTGGCCAACAAACCAACAAAAGCCTTTTGCGGTTTTTGACCTGTGGTTCAGTGGATGACGGCAAATCAACACTGATCGGGCGGTTGCTATATGATAGCCAGCTTATCTTGGATGATCAGCTCGCGGCTTTGCAAAAGGAAAGCCATAACCGCACGACGGGCGACGAAGGCATCGACTTTTCATTGTTGGTAGATGGTTTGACCGCCGAGCGGGAGCAGGGCATCACAATTGACGTTGCCTATCGGTTTTTCACCACCAATAAGCGCAAGTTCATCGTTGCCGATACGCCGGGGCACGAACAATATACCCGCAACATGGCAACCGGTGCTTCCAACGCAGATGTCGCAATTGTATTGATCGATGCACGTAAGGGATTGTTGACCCAAACCCGTCGCCACAGCTTTATTCTGTCGCTAATTGGCGTGAAGCATGTTGTTGCTGTGATCAACAAAATTGATCTTGTTGATTATGACAAAGAGGTCTTTGATCGTATCGAAACTGAATATCGCGAGTTTGCTGGTCAGTTGGGTTTCAAATCACTTGTAACGATTCCCGTCTCTGCGCTAAAAGGCGATAATATTGTCAATAAAAGCGAGGCAATGGATTGGTATCGCGGCCCACAGCTTGTGCCATATCTCGAAGAAATTGATGTCACAGAAGACAAAACGGAGAAACCGTTTCGTTTCCCAGTTCAATGGGTAAACCGTGCCAGCCTTGATTTCCGTGGCTTTTCGGGCACTGTCGCAGGTGGTAGCGTTAAGCCGGGCGATGAAGTGTTGGTTGCAGCTTCGCGCAAGCCTGCAAAAATCACACGAATTGTTACCATGGACGGTGACTTGGATGAAGCGATTGCAGGGCAGGCGGTTACGCTTGTGTTGGACCGTGAAATAGATATTTCACGCGGAGATACTTTGTCCGCACCAGGTGTTGTGCCTGAATATTCAAACCAGTTCCAAGCGCAATTGGTTTGGATGAATGAAGAACAGGCAATTGCTGGCCGTTCCTATTTGATCAAAATAGGCACCCAATTGGTGCCCGCAACCATCACGGACATTAAGTTCAAAACCAACGTCAATAACTTAGAGCAAAGTGCCACAAAACATCTGGACCTGAATGAAGTTGGCACGGTGACCTTTTCAACCGATAAGCCGATTGCTTTCGACCCCTATGGCGAAAATGGCACCACTGGCGGGTTCATCCTGATCGACCGCCTGTCCAACGCGACATTGGCCGCTGGCACAGTAGAGTTCGGATTGAACCGCGCTCAAAATTTGACCTATCAAGATTTCGATGTAAACCGCAAAACCCGTTCAGAAATGAAAGGCCAAACACCAAAAATTGTTTGGTTCACTGGCCTTTCTGGTTCCGGGAAATCAACGGTGGCCAATCTATTAGAAAAGCGCATCGCCGCTGAAGGCAAGCACACCTATATTCTTGACGGTGACAACGTACGTCATGGCCTCAACAAAGACCTTGGTTTTACGGATCAGGACCGTATCGAGAATATTCGTCGCATCGCAGAGGTGGCCAAACTGATGGCCGACGCCGGACTTATCGTGTTGGTGTCGTTTATTTCGCCATTCAAAAACGAACGCAAACTGGCGAGGGAAGTGGCCGGCGACATCGAGTTCATCGAGGCATATGTGAATACACCGATTGAGGTTTGCGCTGAGCGCGATCCAAAGGGCCTTTATGCCCGTGCTAAGAAAGGTGAAATCAAAAATTTCACTGGACTAGATTCACCATTCGAAGCGCCAGAAAATGCCGATATTACGCTCAATACAGCTGAAAAAGAACCAGTTGTATTGGCGAACGAGTTGTATGACTTAATGTTCGAAGGGCACCAATACCGCGCGCTTTAGTCGACTAAGCACATATTTATCTTAAATTGAATTGGGTGGCCATTGGCCACCCCAATCATCCGAAAGGGGCTACTCGACGTATTCTTTGTACGAGGAGAAGACATGATTACCTTTGAAAATGATTTTCGAGCTCTTGTTTTTGGTGCAAACGGTGGAATTGGTTCAGCCATAGTTGAAGAACTTCAGGGCACCCCTGGCTGTACGAATTTGAAATGCGTTGAACGGCAAAAATATCCAAACTTTGACCTGACCAATGAAAGCTCGATCCAAGATCTGGCGGATGAGTTTAAGCAAGAGGGCCTCCAATTTGATTTGATATTTGACGCCACCGGCGCATTGGAAATTGACAATCACCCGCCGGAGCGGTCACTTAAAGAAGTAAACCTGACGAACATGGCAAATCACTTTGCGGTAAACGCTATTGGTCCGGCCTTGCTGTTGAAACATTTTTCGCCGCTCTTGTCGTCTGGGAAGCGAACTATATTTGCAACTTTGGGCGCGCGTGTGGGATCAATTGGTGACAATCAACTTGGCGGTTGGATGAGTTACCGGGCGTCTAAAGCTGCGCTTAATCAAATCGTCAAGACAGCTTCAATTGAACTTTCTCGCACAAGACCTAAAACAGTCTGTGTCAGTGTGCATCCTGGAACCGTTGAAACATCACTGTCCCAGAATTACCAAACTAGACATAAAAAACTTACGCCAGAGGAAGCGGCACGCCAAATTCTAAGAGTGTTGGATAATCTTCAACCACATCACAGCGGACATCAGCTCGCTTATGATGGTTCTATCATTCCACATTGATGTCTGGATGAAAGGTTGTGGCTCCTCAGGTAAGACTCGAACTTACGACAAAGCGATTAACAGTCGCTTGCTCTACCAACTGAGCTACTGAGGATCATCACAACAACCTGATGATCAGGTGAGACGGGGTTTAACTGTTTTGCGCGAGCTTGCCAAGCCCCTTTTTCCAAATTTTTGAACTTTTTTATGTTAGATCAAAAAATTAGTTTTGTGGTGTGCTTAGGGTCAGTAAGTCGCTCATTTTGTTGACGTTCTTAAATGGGTTTTTTGCGTAAATAGGTGTGAAATCCAAATATCCAACATCTAGGCCGTCGAGATAATTGCGGATTGAATTGTTAGGATTTCCATTTCGTGATTGGGCAATGTTTTTAGCTGCATTCAAACGCCAAAGGCTGCATGTCGGGTATTCCTGATCCCTATAGCGGGCAACGATGACATCTCGGTTTTGAAGCATTGGCTTTGCATGATCGCAAAATGTTTGTGGGAATTTGGGGGTGTCTACAGGGGCGATCAGAAGAGCGGTGGAACTGTGCTCTGTGACTATTTTGTTGGCCCACAAATAACCAGCGTAAATGCCGCCCAGCGGTCCTATTTGCGGATCAAACGGGTCCGTGAGCATTTCCAAGCCGGGCATCGCCAATTGGGAAGCAGAATGCCCGACGGACACTGCCATGCCGTCAACTTGAGCGCCGAGTTGGTTTTGCACATGCTGCAAAAGTGTTCGCCCGTTAAATCTGAGCGAGCCTTTATCAACACCACCCAAGCGCACTCCACCGCCGCCAGCCAATATCGTCGCAAATATTTTCATTTGAATTCAATGACAGACAAGGGCTGCTAAATCAATTCGAGCAAAACAGTTTTAAAAAGAGCGTATACGAAATGGCGCCTGAAACGACTCACTTGCCCATTTTTTGCTTCTTTGGGTGGAAGTGACGCCATGGGCTTTGTGAAACCCTACCAGCATGGACGTGGCTTGTGCCGCTTAATCGGAGAAAGCGTTACTGCCTTGGGAAGATTGCGCGCAGTTCAAACAAGACCCAATAGGGCGCGTAGGATTTTACTTTTGTAACCGGTGGATGTATTCGGGACAAAATGCATGCATACGTGCAGGGTAGCATTGATTTAATAGGGAAATTTAGATTATTTGGAGGCCACGCCCGGAATCGAACCGGGGTACACGGATTTGCAATCCGCTGCGTCACCACTCCGCCACGTGGCCTCAATGAGTTGCGTTGCTATACCAAACACAAAGCTGTTTCAAGCAATTGTTGGGTACTAAATTTGTAAAGAGGCGATCTGAGGAAAAAAAACCTGCAATTTTGAATTTTCCCTCGCTTGCATATCGCCAAATAGAAAGTTATTGAACGTCATAAGGTGCAACACCTAAAGGAACGTGAAATGGACTTTCAGCGCGCGCGCACAGCAATGGTGGACTGCCAAGTTCGCCCAAACTCAGTTACTGATTTTGAAATCATTCAAATCATGGGCGAAATTCCCCGCGAGAATTTTGTTCCTGCTGATTTGCGAGCGTTAGCCTATTTGGACGAACATTTATCGCTTAGCGCAAATCGCATGATGCTTTCGCCAATGCGTGTGGCGCAAATGATCCAACTTGCGGATATTCAAAAAACGGATGTGGTTTTGGATGTTGCTTGTGGCAGTGGTTATTCCGCCGCAATTATGGCTGGGCTTGCAAGTTCGGTTGTGGCCATTGATGATGACGAAACGTTAGTAGCCACTGCAAATGAAGTGCTTGCTGATTTGGATATCGGAAATGTTGCGGTCATGCAGAGCGCTTTGAACGCAGGGTTCGCGAAAGAGGGGCCATATGACGTTATTTTCGTTGAAGGGTCAGTCGATTTCGTTTCGGATGAGCTTAAACAGCAACTCGCAATGGGTGGACGGATTGTATGTGTGGAGCCACTAGACGGTGTAGACACAGCAATCCTATACACAAAATCGGAAGGCGGACTGTCTCGACGTGAAGCTTTCAATGCTTCTGTGCCACATTTGTCACCTTTCACAAAGCAGTCAGAATTCACATTATAGGTTTATTTACCAAGCGGACTTGAAACACTCCAGTCGAACACCAAATGGGTGTAGGTTGGTGTTGCGTTCGCGACACAATCAGGTACTTATGCGCAAGTTAACGAAAAGTTAATTTTCTTTTCTATGTGTTTTTATGCATATTGTGAACGCTTGGAATTGTTCGGGGTTAAGAGTAGTGTTTTTGAAAAAAAGTTTGATCGCAGCAGCGGCGGTGTCGTTGGCTATGAGCGGCATTGCGAGTGCTGAAAGCCTAACGAATGCCTTGGCAAAGGCCTACACGAACAATCCGGCGATGGCGGCCGCGTTGATTAGTGTTAAGTTAGCGTCTGAAGATATTGTTTTGCGCAAGTCGGGAATGCGGCCTCAGGTCAACCTTTCCGCCACAACACAATATAGCTGGGCAAATTTGGGTGGAACAAGTAGCAGTTCAACTTCGACGAGCGTCAACCTGCAATACAATCAAAGGCTTTTTGACGGCCTTAAAACAAATGCTCAAATTGACCAAGCCCGCGCTCTGGCTAATGCGGCTACACATGGGTTACGTAACACTGAGCAAAACGTTCTTCTCGCAGCCGCGACGGCCTATATGGATGTTGTGCGCGATACAAACCTTGCAAGTCTGCGCGCCGACAATGTGAAGTTCCTGCGCGCTCAAGTTTCATCGGCTCGAAATCGTCTAGATGTTGGCGAGGGGACGAAGATTGACGTCGCTCAGGCCGAGGCGCGATTGGCCCAATCCGTTGCGAGTTACAAATCTGCCGTGAATTCGCTGCGCAGCGCCCAGGCATCCTATGTGCGGTGGATGGGAACGAAGCCTAGCGGCCTGAATTCTAACTTCAAATTTGGCAAAGCGTTGCCGCGATCCTTAAATGCAGCGCTAAATTCTGCCAAGGCAAATCACCCGGCCGTTAAAACGGCTCAGGCGCAAGTGGAAGCAGCAAGTTACAACACAGACGCCGCTTTGCGCGCATTTGGTCCAACAATAGACCTTATTGGTTCAATTTGTGCGATTGACTGTGGTGGCGGCCTTGCTGCACGCGGATCATCTGGTTCCATTCGTTTGACCTTAGCAATTCCGATATATCAAGGTGGGGCACTTGGAGCTTCTGCACGTAAGGCGAACCTTAGCCATATCCGCGCAGAAGTAGACGCGCGTGACACTGTGAACCAAGTGGAAGAGTCAGTTGTTTCTGCCTGGGGCGGGCTTCAAACGTCCATTGCATTAATTGAATCAGCAAACGCATCAGTTCGCTCGGGTCAGATCGCACTTGATGGTGTGATTGAAGAGAGAAATGTTGGACAGCGTACAACGCTTGATGTGCTTAATGCGCGTGCTGAATTGACGGGCGCAAAAGAAGCGCTTTATACCGCGCAACGCAATAAGGTCGTGGCGGCGTTCTCACTTGTTTCAGCAACCGGAAAATTGGATGCAGCTTCGCTTCACCTGCCTGTGTCGATCCAGTCTGCGGACGGGTATCGGGCAAATGTTGAAGACATTTGGGGTGAACTTCGCGATCAAACCAACTAACTGGTGGAAAACGCGGATTTGTCGTCCGACTGGACTAACACGATCAATTTGCGCACAATAAGCTTAACTAGTGCGAATCGCATCGTGTTTTTTGATGCAAAGTTGCTTCGCACAACTGTGAGGCAAAGATGAATCAACCAGCGTCTAAAGACCCATCAATGGATGAAATTCTGTCGTCTATTCGACAGATAATCGCTGATGATGAGCCGGCTGCAAGTGAGCCTCCGGCGGCGGAACAGGTGCAACCAGCTGCTGCGCTGCAAGCTGAAGCGGTAGTTCAAGAACCAGAAGTTGCAGAACCAGCGCAAATGGCGGAGCCAGCGCCAGTAGCAGCTCCAACTCCTGTTGAAGCCGCTCCTGCAGAAGAGATGCCGCTTGCTCTAAGCCAAGATCAAATGATCGAACCCACGCCAATGCCTTCTGCGCCGGAACCTGCACAAATGGCAGAGCCAGCTCCGTTGCCTACGCCAGCGCTAGTAGATTCGGTTGCTCCCGCTGCGCCAGTTGAGGAAATGCCTCTGGCTTTGAGCCAAGATCAGATGATTGACTCTGTACCCATTGATGCCATGGCGGACGTTGCTGACGACGCCGGGTTGATGCGCGCTGCGCCAGACCCTCAAGAATTTGCCAACGAATTTGGCGCGGATGTATCTGAGGATGTCGGATTGGTCGTGCCAGACGATATTGCTTTCATCAGCGATAGCGATGATGAAGAAGCCGAAGCGACAGTTGATAATACCGATATTGAATCTACCGATTTAGATGATCTGGATGGGTTGATTGGGAATGTTGATCTAGCAACATTAGATCCCGTACATCCTGCTGAAGCACCTGACATCGGGCATGCAGCGACGTTTGATCCAGAGCCAGTTGACGAACCACAAAGCCCGCTGCCAGACAAATCACTAACCACGGAAATGAGTGATGAGCTTTTGGAGCCTGCAACTCAGGCCGCCGCGAAAAGCGCCTTTGGACAGTTGGATGCACTAACGCTTATGGGGGGCAGTGGACAAACGGTTGAAGACCTCATCCGTGAAATGCTCCGTCCAATGCTAAAAGGTTGGTTGGATGAAAACTTGCCTGGCGTGGTCGAAAAATTGGTTCAACGTGAAATAGAACGTGTCTCGCGCGGCAACAAATAGCCAATTTGGTCGAATTTTGATCGCGCGCTGTTGACAGCGCGCGTCCCCTTGGCTTTACACCTAGATTGAATGTTTTTCAGCTGCGGGCAGTCCTTGTTGCCGTGGCGGACAAAGGCTATGCACATGATTGATAAAAGCTACGACCCCAAAGAGGTCGAAAACCGGATTTACGAAGGCTGGCAGAGCGAAAACTTGTTCGCTGCAGGCGCGGGCGCAAAAGAGGGCGCTGAGAGTTACACCATCGCCATGCCGCCGCCAAATGTCACCGGTGATTTGCATGTTGGTCATGCCCTTACATTTACCATTCAAGATTTGCTGGCGCGGTTTGAACGCATGCGCGGCAAGAATGTTCTTTGGCAACCCGGCACCGACCATGCGGGTATTGCGACGCAAATGATTGTCGAACGGCAATTGATGGAAAATCAATTGCCAGGGCGTCGGGAGCTTGGTCGCGAGAAGTTCTTGGAAAAAGTCTGGGAATGGAAAGAAAAAAGCGGCAACACCATCGTCTCTCAGCAAAAACGCTTGGGTTCTTCGGCTGATTGGTCGCGCCAGCGGTTCACTATGGACGACGGCATGTCTGATGCTGTTCTCAAGGTGTTTGTGCAGTTGCATAAAGAAGGGCTGATTTATAAGGACAAGCGACTTGTAAACTGGCACCCAGTCTTACAAACAGCTGTTTCTGACCTCGAAGTTGAGAACATCGAGATCAACGGCCATATGTGGCATTTGCGCTACCCAATTGAGGGTAGTGACGAAACAATCACCGTTGCAACAACGCGACCAGAAACAATGCTTGGGGACACAGCTGTTGCTGTGCATCCTGAAGATGAGCGATACACCCACCTTGTTGGCAAAATGGTGATCCTTCCACTTACCGGACGCAAGATCCCAATCGTCACCGATGAGCATGCTGACCCAGAGCAGGGATCAGGCGCGGTTAAGATTACACCAGCGCACGACTTCAACGATTTTGAAGTTGGTAAGCGTAACAATCTTGAAAAGATCAATATCTTCACATCTGATGCCAAAATCAACGACGAAGCGCCCGAAGCCTATCGCGGCATGGACCGGTTTGATGCGCGCAAGCAAATCGTAAAAGATCTTGATGCCCTTGGCGTGCTTGTTGAAATCGAAGACAAAATGATTTCGGTTCCGCATGACGAAAAGTCCAAACTTGTCGTTATAGAGCCATATCTGACCGATCAATGGTATGTTGACGCTGTAACGCTGGCAAAACCTGCTCTTGCGGCGGTTAAAGAAGGCCGGACCAAATTTGTCCCTAAGAGTTGGGAAAATACTTATTACGCTTGGATGGAGAACCTTCAACCATGGTGTATTTCGCGCCAATTGTGGTGGGGTCACCAAATTCCAGCATGGTATGGCCCTGATGGCAAAGTGTTTGTTGAACACAGCGAAGAAGATGCGCAAGCCGCTGCGGATGACCATTATGGCGCGCCCACTACAATCACTCGCGATGAAGACGTACTGGATACGTGGTTCTCGTCTGCACTTTGGCCATTTTCTACATTAGGTTGGCCTGAAAAGACAAAAGAACTCGAAACCTATTACCAGACCAACACATTGGTGACCGGGTTCGACATTATCTTCTTCTGGGTTGCCAGAATGATGATGTTTGGTCTTCATTTCATGGACGAAGAGCCATTTGAAAACGTTTATGTTCACGCGCTTGTTCGCGATGAAAACGGACAGAAAATGTCGAAAACCAAGGGCAATGTAATTGACCCATTGGTACTGTTCGACGAATACGGAACCGACGCAACTCGCTTTACGCTTGCCGCGATGGCTGCGCAGGGTCGAGATATTCGCCTGTCATTATCTCGTGTTGAAGGCTACCGAAATTTTGTCACAAAAATTTGGAATGCTGCCCGCTTCCTGGAAATGAATGAGTGCGTTCGTGTTGAGGGTTTTGATCCCAAATCGGTCAACTCTGCCCTTAATAAGTGGATTTTGAGCCGCACGGCAAAAGCTGTGGCCGACGTCGAGAAATCAATTGAAACTTTCCGTTTCAATGAGTCTGCAAATGCGGCTTATGATTTTGTTTGGGGCACTTTCTGCGATTGGTTCGTGGAGCTGGCCAAGCCCGTATTCAACGGCGACGATGAAGCGCTGAAAGCTGAAACACGGGCAACGGCTGCGTTTGCCCTTGATCAGATTTTGGCATTATTGCACCCGTTTATGCCGTTTGTGACCGAAGAGCTTTGGGCTCAAACTGCACATCAGGGTCCAAAACGTGAAAAACAGCTGATTATTTCTGAGTGGCCACAATTGGCTGCGCTCGTTGACGAAGAAGCTGAGCAGGAGTTGGGTTGGCTGATCGACCTAATTTCCGGTATTCGTTCCGTTCGCGTGGAAATGAATGTACCCGCAAGCATTAAAGCACCACTAGTGGTGGTTGGTGCAAACGACAAAACAAAGTTGCATCTTGATAGCCAAGCGGCGATGGTCAAACGCCTTGCACGCATCGAAGATATTTCGTTTGCGGATGCTGTGCCTGATGAAGCTGCGCAGTTGGTGCTGAACGAGGCGACATATTGTTTGCCCCTTTCAGGTATCATCGACATTTCCGCAGAAAAAGAGCGGTTGGGCAAAGACTTAGCCAAGTTGGATAAGGAAATTGATGGGGTTGATAGAAAGCTCAGCAACGAGCAGTTTATTTCCAAAGCCCCTGAAAGCGTCGTGAACGATCAAAAACAACGTCGCGATGATGCAATTGCAAAGAAAGAACGCGTTGAGGCTGCGCTAGCGCGCCTCGGTTGATCTAAATTGTTATAAATTTGCAACAGTTCGCAACAATTCACCCAAACGTGATTGGCGGCCACATTATGACGATGTGGTCGCCATTTTTTTAACCCATTGCATATGCATAACCACGATAACAGCGGCATTGGCGGATGGCGCGCTGCACTCAAGCAAACGAGTCGCACAGCGAACCGTACGTCTTGCCCCAATTGTGCCTTGCATCAGGTGGTTGGCAACGTAAAACAGGTCAACGGTTTAACGCCAATGATGCTTGGAAGGAATAAACAGTGGACGAGAACAACATCGACAAGAAAAATCTACCTAGTCGACATGTAACCGAAGGGCCTTCGCGGGCACCGCACCGGTCGTATTATTACGCAATGGGATTGACTGGCGGGCAAATTCACCAGCCGTTCGTCGGTGTTGCGACCTGTTGGAACGAAGCAGCGCCGTGCAATATTGCTTTGGCGCACCAAGCCCAGTTCGTGAAAAAGGGTGTTGCCGCAGCGCACGGTACACCGCGTGAGTTTACGACGATCACTGTGACAGACGGCATTGCCATGGGTCACCAAGGCATGAAGTCGTCATTGGTGTCGCGTGACGTGATTACCGATTCTGTCGAACTGACAATGCGCGGCCACAGCTATGATGCACTTGTTGGCCTAGCTGGTTGCGACAAATCTCTTCCCGGCATGATGATGGCAATGGTTCGCCTAAATGTGCCGTCCGTGTTCCTTTATGGCGGCTCAATCTTGCCAGGTACCTTCAAAGGCAACCCAGTTACAGTTCAAGATGTTTTCGAAGCCGTTGGTAAGCACTCTGTTGGCGACTTTTCTGACGAGGACTTGGAAGAACTAGAACGCGTGGCTTGTCCTTCTTCCGGAGCATGTGGTGCGCAGTTTACGGCGAACACCATGGCGACAGTTTCTGAAGCTATTGGTTTGGCGCTTCCATATTCTGCTGGTGCGCCAGCACCTTACGAAATTCGTGACCAGTTCTGTTACACTGCCGGTGAGCAGGTAATGGAACTGATCAAGAAAAATATTCGTCCCCGTGATATCGTTACGCGCAAGGCGCTTGAAAATGCGGCGACTGTTGTTGCTGCTTCTGGCGGTTCAACAAATGCTGCATTGCACTTGCCAGCTATTGCGAACGAAGCGGGCATCGATTTTGATCTGTTTGATGTTGCTGAAATTTTCAAAAAAACACCATACATTGCTGACTTGAAACCAGGTGGTCGCTATGTGGCCAAAGACATGTTTGAAGCAGGCGGCATTCCGCAGCTGATGAAAACATTGCTCGATAATGGCTTTATGCACGGCGACTGCATGACGGTAACTGGCCGTACAATTGCTGAAAATCTTGAAAAAGTTAAGTGGAACGACAAGCAAGATGTTGTTTGGCCTGCGGATAAACCAATCACCAAAACAGGTGGTGTTGTTGGTTTGCGTGGCAATCTCGCACCTGAGGGCGCGATTGTTAAAGTTGCCGGCATGAGCAAATTGGAATTTACAGGCCCAGCGCGTTGCTTTGATAGTGAAGAAGAGTGCTTTAAAGCCGTTTCCAAACGCGATTATAAAGAAGGCGAAGTGCTTGTTATCCGTTACGAAGGACCAAAAGGCGGTCCAGGTATGCGCGAAATGTTGGCAACAACTGCGGCGCTTTACGGCCAAGGCATGGGCGACAAGCTTGCTTTGATCACTGATGGCCGTTTTTCCGGCGCAACCCGTGGGTTCTGTATTGGTCACGTTGGCCCAGAAGCTGCGATCGGTGGCCCGATTGCGTTGTTGAATGATGGCGACATGATCACCATCAATGCGAATACGGGCGAGATTTCAGTCGATCTTTCTGACGAAGAACTGAGCGCCCGAAAACATAAATGGCAGCCTCGCGAAACCAATTTTGGTTCCGGTGTCATTTGGAAATATGCCCAAGGCGTTGGGTCTGCGCGTTATGGCGCACTGACTCATCCCGGCGCAAAGGGCGAGAAGGAGTGTTATGCGGACATCTAGCATTCGTATTGCCGTCGGTTTTGTTGCCTTTATGTTGGCATTGCCGTTAGCAGGTGGTGTCAACGCACAGGACAATACTGACATTTCCTCTTTTTTCGGGGAAAACGATGCAGAAGTGTCTAACGAAAACCTGTTGGCAGCCTTGGAAGAGGCTGCCGAAGCAGGGCAACCCATCGCGCTTTGGCGATTGGGGACAATGTATGAAAATGGGGAAGGGGTGCGGCAAGACCGTGCCCGGGCCTTCCTCTATTTCCGCGAATTAGCAGATGGCCACGCGGATACACCGCCAAAATCGGTTGGTGCGGATATTATTGCGCAAAGTTTCCTCAAAGTCGGCGAATATTACCGCGAAGGCGTGCCTGACGCCGGGGTAGAAGCTGACAATATGCTTTCGCGCAAATTATGGCTGCACGCAGCATCCTATTTTGGCGATGCTGACGCCCAGTTTAGAGTGGGTCAGCTCTATCTCGACGAAAATGAGTTTGGCTATTCGCCGCTGCAAAGCGCTCGTTGGCTGTCCCTTGCATCGAGAAAAGGCCACCCAGCTGCCCAGGCAACGTTGGGTGACTTGATGTTTAACGGCGAAGGTATTGAAGCCGATCCAGTTGAAGGTTTAATGTGGCTAACGCTTGCTGACCGTCATGCAGGCGGCACCGAGGACGAGCACTGGATTGCAGAACTACACGAACGCGCCGTTTCTGTGGCGACGCCCGAAGAACGGCAAAGAGCGATTAGCGCGGCGGACGGTATTGGCGCTCGATTTGGTGGATAGTTTCCGCTAAAAGTCGAAATGTCCAACAACTGGCACATGATCCGAGGGCTTTTCTCGGCCACGCATATCTTTATGCACTTCAACGCTTTGCAACCTATCTGTGGCTTGGGGCGAACACATCAAATGGTCGATCCGAATGCCATTATTCTTGCGCCATGCACCGGCCTGAAAATCCCAAAATGTAAAAGCTTGCTCTGAATCTGTCGCTCTTAGCGCATCGGTCATTCCCAATGCAGCCAACGCGCGGAAACGTTCAAGGCTTTCGGGGCGATAAAGCGCATCACCCCACCATGCATCATGGTCATGGGTGTCAAGCGGCTCGGGGATTATGTTGTAATCTCCGGTCACTATAAGCGGTTCTTCAAGTGTTAGACGATCTTTGGTCCACTCGATTAACCGGTCCATCCACGCAAGTTTATAAGGAAACTTGTCGGTATCGACAGGGTTTCCGTTTGGCAAATAAATCCCAGCAATTCGAACTGGGCCGTCTGGCCGAGAAATCACGCATTCGATAAAACGTGCTTGTTCGTCACTATCATCGCCGGGTAGACCGCGATTGACCTCCTCGAACGGATGTAAAGAGAGAAGTGCCACGCCGTTGAAACTCTTTTGTCCATGCGTTTCCACATTGTAGCCAAGGTCTTCGAAAACTTCGCGCGGAAAATTCTCGTCGATACTTTTTATTTCTTGCAAACAGACAATATCTGGCTTGTTTTCCTTCAACCAATACTCGACTTCGTTAAGTCGTGCCTTAATGCCATTTATGTTCCAGGTCGCTACTTGCATGTTTGAAGGGCACTTTCGTCCACCGAGTCAGGTTGGCCCATGCTAACGCGTGAGCCATGGCGCAACAATATAAATTTAAACTGAAAAGCTTGTTCCGCAGCCGCATGATGCAACAGCGTTCGGGTTGTTGATTTGAAAGCTCTGTCCGATCAAATCATTGACGAAATCGATTTCAGAACCCTGCATAAATTCAAGGCTCAATGAATCGATTAGTACCGTTGCTTTGTCGTGGCCCAGCACGAGGTCGTCGTCGGTCGGCGTTTCTTGAACAAGGTTATATTCATATTGGAAACCTGAACAACCACCGCCAGAAACAGCCACTCGAAGGACAGTGCCCGGTTTTTGTTTCGTCAAAATCGCCTCAATCCGGGTCAACGCATTGTCGGTTACAGTGACTTTTTCAGCTACTGGTGCAATATCTGACATACTAATTTCCTATTTCTTACGCCAAACGGCGTTTTCAAAAGCCTTGCTTAATAGATAGGCTTCATAAAGCGCTTTGAAAAGAGGGTACAAGGAAAGTTGAAATGCATCTCAACAATGCGCTTGCGCCATATGCGTCCCATGCGGAGCAATCTAAGGGTCGGCTTCACACAACAAGTGATAGTCCCACGCGGTCAGAATTTCAGCGTGACAGGGATCGGATCATCCATTCCAACGCGTTTCGACGCCTAAAACACAAGACCCAAGTTTTTCTGCATCACGAGGGCAATCATTTCAGAACACGTTTAACCCACACGCTAGAAGTTTCTCAGATTGCGCGCTCAATTGCTCGGGCGCTAAACTTGAACGAAGACCTCGCTGAATGTTTGGCACTTGCGCACGACTTGGGACACACGCCCTTTGGCCATGCAGGTGAACGTGTCTTGCATGAAAAAATGAAGTCGTATGGTGGATTTGATCACAACGTGCAGGCTTTGCGTGTCGTGACATCACTTGAAAACCGCTATGCAGAGCATGATGGTTTGAACCTAACTTGGGAAACGCTGGAAGGGATCATCAAGCACAATGGTCCATTGATCGAGCGTGGAACAGAACCGGCAGATCGCCGCTTGCCGTTTGGTCTTGATCAAAAACTAGCCATTGACGATTTGCGCTATGACAGTTTTGCCAGTTTAGAAGCGCAAGCCGCGGCAATTGCTGATGATATCGCTTATAACGCCCATGATATTGATGATGCATTACGTGCCGGGTTGCTCAATTTGGAACAACTTCGCGAAGTCGCGATTGTCGGTGACATCGTCAAAGAAGTGCAAAGCAAATATCCAAATGTTAGCGCCGATAGACAGTCCCACGAGACAATCAGACGTTTGATCACGCGAACGATTGAAGACGTTATCAATCATTCGACCGCGCAAATCTCAGCACTCGCACCGCGAAATGCGGAAGATGTTCGTCTAGCGAACAAAGCGTTCATTTCATTTTCTGATCCGATGGCAGCGAAAGAAAAGGAGCTAAAAAAGTTCCTCTTTTCAAATGTTTATCGTTCAGATCAGGTTATGAATCCGGTAATTCAAGGTGAGAAAATCGTTGGTGCTTTGTTTGATGCGTTTATGGAAAACCATGCGATGCCAGAAGAGTGGGAAGAGCTTGCAAATTCAACCCCTCTTGGTGGTCGCCCACGCACTGTAAGTGACTTTGTTTCTGGCATGACTGACCCATATGCCACGAGCACATTTAACCGATTGTTTGACGCGGACGTGGATTTCCGGTAACCGCTTGAGTATTCATGTTATTATTGAAATGGACAAAACATAATGGACGCATTTGCCGTCTTCCGCGATCGTGTGGAAGAAAAGTTGATCAACCTCTATCCTGAACTTAGCGACGACAAAGCGGCGCTCTCACGATTTGTGGTTGAACCTCCGCGCGATGCAAGCCATGGCGACTTGTCTTGCAATGCCGCAATGGTGTTGTCTAAGACTTTAAAATCAAATCCTCGGCAAATTGCTGAAAAACTGGTCGCTGAATTTGAGAGCGACGAGCAAGTGACTAATATTGATGTTGCGGGCCCCGGATTTATCAATTTTACGCTGAGTGCTGACGTCTGGCAATCGGTGATTGCGGACGCAAACGCCAGTGGCGCTGACTATGGGCGTCCTGACGCCAAGCCAAGCGGAAAAGTAAATGTCGAATATGTATCGGCAAATCCAACTGGCCCCTTGCATGTTGGACACACACGTGGCGCTGTATTTGGCGACGCGCTTGCCAATCTCATGGATTTTTGCCGTTACGATATCACTCGCGAATACTATATTAATGATGCTGGTGGCCAAATTACGGTTTTGGCTAAGTCAGCATTCTTGCGTTATTTGGAGGCTCTAGGCGAAGATATCGGCGAAATACCTGCGGGATTGTATCCCGGCAAGTACCTTGTTCCGGTTGGGCAGGCATTGCTCGAACAGTTCGGCGATAAGCTGAAGACGATGGATGAAGCCGCTCAAATTAAGACGATCAGGCCCATCGTGCTTGAACTTATGATGGACCTGGTGCGGTCTGATTTGGCCAAGCTTGGCATAAAGCATGACGAGTTCTTCTCTGAGAAAACGCTACATGGCGATGAAGGCGATATCAACAAAACGCTAGCGTGGCTACGCGAAGAGGGTTTGGTTTACCAAGGCACCCTTGAAGCGCCGAAAGGCAAAACGCCTGAAGAATGGGAAGACCGAGAGCAAACTTTGTTCAAAGCAACTGACTTTGGCGACGATACAGATCGTGCGTTGGTAAAGTCTGACGGGACATATACCTATTTTGCAGCTGACATTGCTTATCACCGCAATAAATATCTTCGTGGGTTTAACGCGCAAATCGTCGTTTTGGGCGCCGACCACGCCGGATATGTCAAAAGACTAGGTGCAGCCGGCAAAGCTGTTTCAGGCGGCGAAGCCGAGGTTGACGTTAAAATTTGCCAATTGGTGAATTTGTTGCGGAACGGCCAGCCAGCTAAAATGTCCAAACGGAGCGGGAACTTTGTCACCATGGCCAACTTGGTGGACGAAGTTGGAGCGGACGTCGTGCGTTTTATCATGTTGTTCCGTCGGAATGAAGCGCCACTTGATTTCGACTTTGATCTGGTGACGCAACAAACGCGCGAAAACCCGGTGTTTTATGTTCAATATGCACATGCGCGGGCTTGCTCGGCATTTAGAAATGCCAATAGGGACGTGCCAGAGTTGGATATTTCCCCGGCTGCACTACTAAAAGCTGACTTGAGTTTGCTGTCTCATCCCGCTGAACTAACGTTGCTAAAGGTTGCAGGACAGTTCCCACGGGTGATCAATTCAGCAGCCGTTGCGCATGAGCCGCACCGCGTCGCGTTCTACGTTCATGAACTTGCTGGCGCGTTTAATGCGTTTTGGACCAAAGGCAAAGAGGAGCCAAAGTTACGGTTTATTAATCATGAAGATAGAACAATAACGTTGGCGCGACTCGCAATGGTCAATGCAGTTCGACAAATATTGCGAAATGGTTTGGGCATTCTTGGCGTGTCGGCGCCAGAAGAACTATCATAATTCAGGCACAATGCTGCTTTATCAGCATAGAATATAGTGTCACGAATACAAAAGTGAGGGTCATGATTAACGTCTGTGGCCGAGCAATATGACGAATTCGAACGATCCGAAGAATTCTGGATTTGAACAATCTGACGATTTGATTGCGGAATTGGCGCGCATTGTGGCTGATGATGCGAAGAGAAGCACTGTCTCTGACGCCATTGATGAACGCGCTCAAGCAACTGTCGCATCGCGTTCGATGCCGACGCCAACCCAATCTTTCGAGCAAAGCCCTGAAGTTGAGGAGCGTGCCGAAGCGCCCCAACCGGAACCCACATTCCGACCAACATTGGTTGAAGCAAAAGAACAAGCGCCCGAGGAGGCGTTTGTTGCTCCCGTAGAGGCTGAGCCAACACCAGCAGTGCCGTTTTCGACAATAGGTGAGGGTGTTACACCCGTTACGCGCACTGAAGAACCTGCGACCCCTAAAGCTGAGCTACAAGACCCGATAAGCCCAAACACTCAAAGCGTGGACGTGCCGTTTGAGTTCGATTTTACATCGAATATCGAGCAAGGGTTTGCTGAAAAGCCATCGCTAATTCCAAAGCGCGAGGAATCACCAGCACTTCAAGCTTCGGATGCAGAGCCTGCGGCTGAGGAAGAAATACCTGCGGAATTGGATGACTTAGACGTCATAGCATCTCTAATTGAAGATGTTGAGCGCCAATCGGCCTCTGAACCGGTGCCCACATTCGATGAAATTCCGGTTGCTCAAAGTGGAGTTGCGGATCATCAGGTGCAAGACAATTTGACTGACACATCGCCAAATTTTGCCCCCGTGCCTGAGCAAACTGCACAGACCCAACGTGGGGAAGACGAGTTTTCTGTGCCGCCCTCAATGGTTGTTGACGCGACAGACCCAACAGTGGCCGTTAGTGATCCGCTGTCTGAAATAGAGGATCTAATTGCGGACACGCGAACACCAGTTGAGCAAAATCGCGATGATAAAACACCGGCAGACGCTGCCGAAGCGGCTATTCTTGCTGCATTGGCCGCCGCTGGCCCCAAAAAGGTGACACCGCCAATTGCGCCTGCACAAACAATAGCTGCGACACAGCGTTCGCCGGTAGCTCGCCCGAGCGAACCAAATGTGCATTCTGACATGCGCAGTTCTGCCGACCAGGATTATGCATCAGCCTCCGTTGGAACCGATCAAATTCGAAGTGATTTTGGCACACCTGAAGAGGAAAAGCGCGGTGGAATGCTGCCCGTTTTCGCTTCAGTTGCGGCTGTTTTGCTTTTGGCAATCGTTGGCGGTGTTGGTTATTGGGTGTTTTATGGGCAAAATGCTGACACCGATGTGCCAACCGTTGCTGCACAAAATACCCAGGTAAAAGTCGCTCCAGAAACACCGCAAAGCACCGAGGAAAATTCGAGCGTGTTTAATGCGCTTGATGGAAACGCTGAAAACACCGGCAACGAACAGTTGGTTTCTCGCGACGATACAGATGGGGCTTCGGGCACCAATGTTGCGCGCGTGGTTACGCCGACAAGCTCCAGTACTGGGCTGACAAATCGAAAAGTTAAGACGGTCACTGTTTTGGCTGACGGAACGATTGTAAGCGGCAACGAAGCCTCTGCTGGTGCCGAGCAATTACCCCAGGGCGTGCGGCCAAACGTACCAGCCCTTACAGGTGGTAATGCGACTACGGAAACGGGGGACGACATTGCCTCTGTGTTGAATTCTATTGCGTCAGGCGATCCAGTTACATCCGTAACACCAGATGCCACTACGCTTGTTCCAGCGATCACTGACACACCTACAACAGACACAACAGCAATTGACGATCCGTCTGCGCCAACACCACCTGCGCGGCCGGCTGGGTTAGGTACCAACCAACCGTTGGCAACAGCAGTCGCGACACCAAATAGCGATGCGACGACTTCGCAGCCCATTTCGCTGCTGCCACAAACAACATCCGCGCCAACCCCAACGACCAACACCAGCACTGTTGCTTCCAGCACAACAAATGGTGTTTCCGCGCCGTTTTATGTTCAACTGGCGTCTCAGCGAACTGTTGAAACTGCTCAGACCACTGCGGCGAGATTGCAGCGACAATTCCCGAGCTTGCTGAGCAATGCAACGATTGATATTAATCGTGTCGATCTTGGCGAAAAGGGCATCTATTACAGGGTGCGTGTACCGGCAAACAGCCTTACCGATGCGAATGCGCTGTGCTCTAATTTGAAGGTCGGGGGCGGAGATTGTTTCGTCCGAAACAACTAATAGTTGCGATTAATCGGTGAATTGGCGGCGTTTGTCGCCAATCCTGCTTGACCCAGTGCCTATCACCACGCCACACTTTAATCGAATTTGTGGCTCAAAATGTTGGTGAAATGGCGCAAAAAGACACCCAGTCAGATTTTATGCAAGACCCGATACGTCCCCCGCGCGGTGAAGGGGTCATGTATGTGGATGTGCAGGGCTATGAAGGCCCACTGGATCTGTTGTTGGACCTTGCGCGCAAGCAAAAGGTCGATCTGGTCAACATTTCGGTTTTAGCGCTAGCCGAACAATATTTGAGCTTTATCGATACGATCAGGGAGCGCCGAATAGAGGTAGCTGCTGACTATTTGGTGATGGCTGCTTGGCTAACTTATCTCAAAAGCCGGCTGATGGTTCCGCAGGACGATGACACGGACGAGCCGACCGGCGAGGAAATGGCTGCGTTGCTGCAATTCCGCCTGAAACGGCTTGAGGCCATGCGGGATGCAGCCGCCCAATTGATCAATCGCCCTCAACTTGGGCGTGAGATATTTGCGCGCGGCGATCCTGAGCGCGTGGTGACGGACAAAAAACAAATATGGGAAGCGACATATTTTGATCTGCTTCGGGCATATGCAGTTCAACGAGAACGCCAAATCCCTGTTGAATATATGCCGGTGACAAGAACAGTATGGTCGCTTCAAGAAGCCGAAGATATGCTGCGTCGATTGATCGGTGAGGGCGCGGATTGGGTTCCGTTGCACGCGTGTTTGTCTGAATATTTGGACTTGCCCGAAGAACGAACAACCGCACTTGCCTCAAGTTTTACAGCTTCGCTTGAAATGGTCAGGCAAGGCCAGTTAGAACTGCGACAATCAAAACTGTTTGGACCGTTGATGCTTCGACGGCGCAAAGAGCAGTAGGGTGGAACATTTGGTGAATGACAGCTTAGACAATATGCAGGCAGAAGACGCAGATGACGGCGAAATCGTCGCCCGCAATTTGCGCGTTCTAGAAGCGCTGTTGTTTGCAGCGAAGGAGCCCTTGGTTTTGGACGAAGCCAAGCCGTTTCTGTCCGACGGTGCGGATGTCGAGCAATTGGCAACCCAGTTGCAGCTAAAATATCAACATGCCGGGGTAAATCTGGTGAAGCGGGGCGATGCCTTTGCTTTTCGCACGGCACAAGATTTAGGATTTTTGCTGCGGCGTGAAGAAACTGAGCGCAAACCATTGTCTCGTGCCGCGCTCGAAATTATGGCGATCATCGCTTATCATCAACCCGTCACGCGTTCCGAAATCGAAGAAGTTCGCGGTGTTGCCACATCAAAAGGCACGTTGGATGTGTTGATGGAAGCCGGGTGGGTGCGGATGCGCGGTAGACGCCGTACGCCGGGGCGACCAGTCACCTATGGCACAACCCCAGAGTTCTTGGACCAATTTGGCTTAGAAACGATCACGGACTTGCCGGGTTTGAACGAATTGAAGGGCACGGGGCTGCTTTCTGCCAATTTACCACCCAATTTCAGCATTCCTTCGCCCAATGATGGGGATTTGTTTGACAATGAAGACCCGCTTGATGCAGATGACGAAGGCGATGATCTGCTGACTGAATTGAGCGACGATGACCTTGAATAAAACTGCTGGTGCCAAACGTGCATCAGTTGATCAGGATTGGGGACCACGCGGCACTGCTGGTATCAGTTTTGCTGCCGGGCTTGAATTCAACCAAGTGCATTGCGACATGGGCGGGCGAGAAGTGCTTAAGGGCACTGACTTTTCCACCGCGCCGGGTGAAATTTTATGCCTGTTGGGCGCGTCGGGATCGGGAAAATCCACCATTTTGCGAGCAACGGCTGGATTGCAGGATATTTCTGCGGGCACCATCAAAATTAACAAAACAATTGTCGCATCTTCAACTATTTCTGTTCGGCCGGAAAAACGCGGCATTGGCTTGATGTTTCAAGATTTCGCGCTGTTTCCTCATATGTCGATTGCGCAAAATGTCGAATATGGATTGAAATCTTTGGGGAAAAGCGAGGCACGAATTCAAGCAATGCACGCCCTGCGCCGGGTTGGTCTGGCTGACCGCGCCGGTGATTATCCATCTCAACTTTCTGGTGGGCAACAACAACGGTTGGCGCTTGCCCGCTCGATTGCGCCAAAGCCGGGTCTCTTGTTATTGGATGAGCCATTTTCATCGCTTGATGCGCGGTTGCGTGAAAGTGTTCGGGCAGAAACGTTGGCGGTGCTGCGTGAAACCCGCGCAACATGTGTAATTGTGACGCATGATCCGGAAGAGGCTATGCTGTTTGGCGATAAAATTGCCCTTTTGCGGGACGGCGAAATTGCGCAAATCGGCTCGTCAGATCAGATTTATAATCAGCCGATGGATTTAGATGTCGCTCGGTTCTTTTCACCTATTTCTGAAATGCACGCAGTTGTTTCCAATGGCCGTGCAGCAACGCCATTGGGCGATCTGGCGGTTCAGGGGCGCGCTGACGGCACAAAAATTATTGTTGCGATGCGCCCGGTGGCATCTGCAAATCTTGTGCCTAGCGGCGAGGGCGCCATGGGGCGCGTTGTAAATAAACACACGGCGATCGGAATTGACACAATTGAAGTTGCTGTTGCTGGAATTGATCAACCTGTGCGCGTTCGGCGGCCAGCGAGCGATGAAGTCCGTCCAGGACAAGACGTAAATATCGCGATAAACCCTGATCGTGTCCTTGTGTTTGATGCAAATTGACCATATTTGAATAGCTAGAAGTTTTTTCGCGCAAAATGTGCGCACAAAAGGAGTAAAATCATGAATCCAGGTCCTTGGGGTATTTTGATCATTGCCGTGGCAGCATTGTTGTTGTTTGGTCGCGGTAAAATTGCAGGCATGATGGGTGAAGTTGCATCTGGCATCAAAGCATTCCGAAAAGGTATGTCCGACGATGAGAAGCAAGTTGCTGAAATTGATGTCAAAAAAGAAGAATCTGAAAAAGACAAAAGCTAATTAGCTTTTGTGGTTTGCCCATCCAAGTTGGTTGGGTCTTCATCAATCTAAGGGTGCCCTATGCTGAATATTGGCTGGAGCGAAATGTTGATCGTTGCGGCGATCGCGCTGATTGTCGTCGGTCCAAAAGACCTGCCAGTAATGTTGCGCCAATTGGGTCGCGTGTTCGGCACCGTGCGCCGAATGGGCAACGAGTTCAAATCAGAAATCAGCAAAGTAGCGGCCCTTGATGAAGTTAAAGACATCAAAAACTCCATTACCGCACCGCTCAAAGAAACGCACGAAGAGTTGACCAATCAGTTCAACACCATCGGCAAAGATGGAATTGAGCCAAGCGGTGCGATCAAGCCAAAAGTTGACGGGCAAGAGAGCGTTGCTGACGAAATTCGCGAGTCTTCTGGTATGTCCGCAATTCCACAGCCTGACCCTGAGGCTGCAGCATCCAGTATGAAGGCTGCGATATCACGCGCCAAACCCAACACAAAGTTAGCCGCAAAATCTGCTGCTGCGAACAAAACGGTGGCAAACAAGTCAGCTGCGAAGCAAAAGCCAGCGGCCAGCAAACCAGCCGCGAAAAAAACCACTGAACCCAAAAAGACAGCACCCGCAAAAACTGTTGCGGCTAAACCAGTAGCCAAGGCGACACCTGCGAAAAAGCCCACGGCACGCAAACCAAAGGTTGCTGCCGCAGCTAAACCTAAGGCAAATGCGACAGCCAATTCCAAGGCAAGCGCTCCAGCGAAAAAGCCAGCAGCTAGAAAACCAGCGGCTGCAAAGTCAACAACGAGAACCCGCCGCGCGCCGGCCAAGAAGCCAGCAGCGCCTAAAGGGAATGCATAATGAACAAGATGCTCGACGGGCCAGACGACGTTAGCCAAAGTGAAGCGCCATTGCTTGAACACTTGATCGAGTTGCGCACTCGGCTGATCTATTCGTTCGCCGCAATTGCAGTGCTTTTTGTTGTTTGCTTCTTTTTGGCGGGTCAGATTTACAGCGTCTTACTTGGACCTTTTGTACAGGCAGTCGGCGGGGCCGTTGAAGATGTTAGTTTGATTTACACAGCGCCACAGGAAGCCTTTTTCACTGAATTAAAGGTTGCGCTGTTTGGCGCTATTTTTCTGGCATTTCCAGTGCTTGCGAGCCAAGTTTATATGTTTGTTGCCCCTGGCTTGTATAAGCGCGAACGCGCAGCATTTATTCCCTATTTGATAGCTACACCTGTTTTGTTCATCTTAGGTGCTTCGCTGGTTTATTTTGGCGTGATGCCACTGGCGATGCGTTTCTTCTTGTCGTTCGAGCAGAGTGCGCCGGGAGAAGCCTCAATTCAAATGCTGACACGGGTCTCAGAATACTTATCTTTGACCATGACTTTGTTGTTGGCTTTCGGTCTTTGTTTCCAGCTGCCTGTGATATTGACGCTATTGGCACGGGCTGAACTGCTCACCGCAGACAATTTACGCGCTTGGCGCAAATACGCAATCGTTGCCATTTTGGCCGTGGCCGCGTTTTTGACGCCGCCTGAACCGATGACACAAATTGGTCTTGCTGTGCCTGTCTTCCTACTTTACGAGCTATCCATATTTGCCGTGCAACTTGTTGAGCGATCGCGGGCCAAGCGCCAAGCGGCCTCAGAAGAGACGTCGGAAACAGCGTCGCCAGACGATGACGCCTCGTAACAAATTTCTTATAGCAAATACAAATTGAGATCTTTCAAGAGATCGGCAACACGCCGGAGCACAACATGTTTGACGTAAAATGGATAAGAGCGAACCCCGAAGCATTCGACAAAAGTTTGCAAAGACGCGGCGTTCAGCCCCAATCAGCTAATGTAATCGCGCTTGATGACGCCCGCAAAGCCACCGTTCTGCAATTGAATGAATGGCAAGGGACGCGCAACGCTTCTTCCAAGCAAATTGGCCAGGCCAAAGCGCAAGGCGACGAGGAAAAGGCGCAAGCCTTGCTCAAAGAAGTCGCTGACCTAAAAGGCAAAGTGCAAGCTGGTGAAGAAACTGAGCGGCAACAAACCGCTGAATTGAACGAACTGCTCGCTGGTTTACCTAACTTATTGCACGATGACGTGCCCGATGGTGCTGACGAAAATGACAATGTTGAATTACGCAAGTTCTCAGAACCGCGTCAGTTTAACTTTGCGCCCAAAGAACATTACGAGCTTGGCGAACAACTCGGCCAGATGGACTTTGAAATCGCCGCCAAAATTGCCGGTTCACGCTTTGTGGTCCTTAAGAGCGATCTTGCGCGTCTTGAACGTGCGCTTGGTCAATATATGTTGGATCTGCACACTGGTGAACATGGGTTCACAGAAGTTGTTGCGCCGCTGCTTGTTCGTTCTGAAGCGCTGTTTGGCACTGGGCAACTCCCGAAATTTTCTGAAGACGCGTTTCAAACAACCGATGATCGGTGGCTAATCCCAACATCTGAGGTGTCTTTGACCAATTTGGTCCGTGAAACAATGCTCAGCAAAGAAGAATTGCCGCTGCGCTTTACGTCGTTAACGCCGTGCTTCCGATCTGAAGCGGGTTCTGCAGGGCGCGACACGCGCGGCATGTTGCGCCAACACCAGTTCTACAAAGTTGAAATGGTGGCCGTTACAACGCCTGACAAATCATCTGATGAGCACGAGCGGATGCTTGGATGTGCAGAAGCCGTGATGAAAGGCTTAGATATCCCTTACCGGGTGATGCGGCTTTGTTCCGGCGATATGGGCGCAACCATGATGCGTACATTTGATATTGAAGCATGGATGCCCGGCCAAGATGCCTATCGCGAGATTTCCTCTGTTTCTGTTGCTGGTGACTATCAAGCACGTCGTATGGAAGCGCGCTATCGAGACGAAAACGGCAAACCTCAATTTGTCCACACGCTTAATGGCTCCGGTGTTGCAACCGGGCGCGCATTGATTGCGGTGATGGAAAACTACCAACAAGAAGACGGTTCAATCGCCATCCCTAAAGTGTTGCAACCCTATATGGGCGGCAAGACAGAAATCGCATCGAGCAAATAATGGCAGATCAATTGCGCATCCTCGTGACCAATGATGACGGCGTGGATGCGCCTGGCATCAAATTGCTAGAAAAGATCGCGCGCAAAATTTCAGATGATGTTTGGGTTGTTGCGCCAGCCGGAAATCAAAGCGGAGTAGGGCACAAGTTCACCCTTGGAACCGAACTTTCACTTGATCAACGCGACAGCCAAGTCTTTGCGATTGAGGGTACGCCTGCTGACTGTGTTGTTATTGGTATGACGCATGTGTTGAAAGACAAGCCAGCAGATATTGTGCTCTCGGGCGTAAATCGGGGGCAAAACATTGCCGACATCATCCATTGCTCTGGAACCGCAGCCGGAGCGCGCGAAGGCGTGTTGCATGGGGCATTGGGCATTGCACTAAGCCAAAGCATGGATTTTTCCAACGAGCAAATGATCGGCTGGGAATGTGCAGAGCGTCATGGCGAAGCCGCGATTCGATCCATCATTGAAAATGGTGCTGGCAAAGACGTCTATTACAATGTCAATTTTCCACGCTGCGCTGCGGATGAGGTCACCGGCATTGAACTTGTGCCGCACCAAAGATTTTCTGAAGCCGCATTTGAATATTATCCAAGTGACAATGACGGTAAATTTTTCGTTACCATTTTGAAAACTCCGTCGCCACTAGACGCCGATGCTGATTGTGTGCGCCTTTTAGAGCATAATGCGGTAACAGTAACGCCAGTAAGAATGCAACAATCTGATTTTGATGCAATCAACGATCTGCAAGGCAAATTGTCGCTCGATCAATAGGGGCACCCATATGGCTGATGAAGACCAAAACCTTGACTGGGCCCGCGCATCGCTGGTTCTTCAAGCACGGCAATCAGGCATAATGAACGCACATATTCTCAAAGCGCTTGAGACAGTGCCAAGGGAGCTGTTCGTTCCTGCTGAATATATTGAACATGCCTATCGCGATGTTTCTTTGCCCATTGCTGAACATCAATCAATGATTTCGCCCATCAAATTGGCGAAAATGTTCAATGCGTTGGAATTGGAAGAACGGCCGATAAAAGTTTTGGAAGTCGGAACGGGGAGCGGATACTCCGCTGCATTGCTCGCTCAGATGTGCAAACGTGTGTTCACGGTTGAACGGCATCGCAGCCTATCTCGTGCCGCAGCCCAGAGTTGGAAAAGACTAAAAATATCAAATATCATAGAACATCACGGTGATGGTTTGGACGGTTGGGCCCTTCAATCTCCATTTCCAAGGATCATTTTGACCGGCTCAGTGTCCACCATTCCGGCTTCGATTTTGGAGCAGTTGGAAGAGGGCGGCACACTGGTTGCAGCGGTTGGTGAACCAAAATCCGTTCAAAAAATTACAAAATTTACGAAAGTCGATGGCGAGTTAGACCAGATTTCTCTAGGGGAAATTCGTCTTCAGCCCTTGGTTCCCGGAAAAGTTTAGCCGCTTTAAACTCCCCTTTACCTTAACGCATCTATACTCACATTCAATGAGTTGTATTGAGTATGAGTAGCTTCATGAGTATCCGCGAGAAGTCTAACATTGCAGTTTTAGGTGCGCTTTCATGCGCACTCCTTGTAACCGGCTGCACGAGCGCCAGATTTGCTGGACCGTCGCTCGTTACAAATTCTGTGAACACGGCGAGCAATGCGAACCTCTCTCAGCAAATGCCAGGTGCAGTTGCGGCGACGAAATTGCCGTCCGCCGGGCGTTATCTGAGCGCGTCCAATTCCCGCTCACCCTATATTCCTGCAGCCGCTGTTGGGGAAAGTAACGTTTCTTCACGCATTCAATCAAGAAACCCAAATGTGCCGGGCATGAATACACGGGTCCAGGCAGCTTCAAATATTGGGCAGTCTGTCGCAGCGCAGCCTAGCGTCATGCGTCAGCAACTGCCTATTTTGACACAGCAACCAGTAACGAGTACCCAGTCAATGCCTTCCATGCCATCTCTTGCTGAGGTTGACCTAACCAAAGCCCCGAAAATAGACAATTCCTTCACAACCGCCAGCATTCTGGAGTCCGCAGGCATAGCGACGTCGCCTCGCGCGGTGTCGGACAATGTCTTCATTCATCGGATTGAGTCTGGCGAGTCTCTCTATTCAGTTGCGCGGCGTTACGAAGTGACAACCGACGCTATTGTTGCAGCGAACGGTCTTGCATCTCCTGATCGCATCATTGTCGGCCAAGATGTCATCATTCCTGGGCGCCCTGGAATGACAGCGCTAAAAACTGTTGTTGCCAAATCTTCACCCGCAAAGTCAGTTGTGCCTGTTGATCTTGCAAAGGTCGCCGAAGCAAAACTGCCACCAGCTGCAATCACGGCCAAGAGCGAACCAACACAATCGAGCCAAACAACTTCATCCTTGCTAGTGCCGACGCGCAATGTTGTTT
>NZ_JBPOEU010000025.1:0-44147 GCF_051251695.1 Maritalea sp.
ATATGAAACCGAACCTTTTTCAATCATTCGACCCGTTCAAAAAGCCCTATCCCGGCATGGATATTGCCGATTTGGATATGGATCAATCTTGCCAAAACGAGATTGAAGAACGCGACCCGCCACACATTGCAGATAAGGACGTGATCGAAACAGGCCGCAAAGCAATTGCCCATTTCGAGCATCCGACTGAGTTGGGCGTGTACCAACAACTTGGCCAATCAGGCCTCACCAAAATCCAGATCGAACAAAATCTTGGCGCCATCCTCATGGCAGCAGGTCCGCGCTTCATGGGCATCTACCACGCCATGCGGTTGGAACTGAACTAATGCGCGGCGCTTTTTTTGGCGAGGTGGCATTGGGCACATTCACTGCGGCCGTTGTTGCGCTCGTCTATTTCACAACAACCAGCCCCACCTATTGGGCATTCATGAATTGGATATTCTCTTGAACATCGAACAAATCAAATTTGGCCACACGTACAAAGATAAGGTCACCGGCTTCAAAGGCTATTGCACCGCTAAAGCGCTCTACGCCACAGGTTGCAATCAGATCGCTCTACAGCCTGCGACCAAAAAGGGCTCATTTCAAGAAGCGCATTGGTTTGACATCGAGCGGGTTGAAAGTGCCAAAGGCAACCCCATCGATATCACCACTTCACCCACAGGTGGTGATCGCGGTGCAGACCAAGCGCCAATACGGTGATGTGATGCCAGAAAGAACACTAATTGTTGCATTGCCCGTTGGCCCACTCAATCTGCAAGTCAAGTGTGACCGTTGCGGAAGCAACGTGGTAATTAAGACTTTGTTCCCGCCCATTTCAAACGACTTTCCTGACGGCGTAATTCTAATGCGCGGTCACGCTTGTAAGGAATGCGCCTCAGAAAAAAAGGGCGAAGCAAATGAACATTGACCCCGTAGAAATCCAAACACACCGCTTGGCGCAACAAATCCAAATGCACCCAAAAGACCGGGCAACACGCGCCAAGTTCCACCAAATGCCAGCCGAGTATCGGGCAAAATACACCCTACCCCAATCCGCGTCCGGCCTTTCAACAACAGACAGCTTTGCCCAAATGGCCAAGCAAACCGCCAACGCAATGGGATGGAATTGATGACGTACTTTGAGGTCAGCACACGCCAACTGCGAAAGTGCCTAGAACTGCTCAATCGCAACGCCAACACTTGGGATGAAAGCAACGCGGTACAACTTGCGATGAAAAACAACCAGCTTGTGTTGTTCACAATTCAAAATGACGTGCAAACTTTCCATCATCTCGATTTAGTAAGCTCCAGTAGGGAATTTCCCACTATATGCATTGGGATCAATCAAATCTGGCGTTTCGTTCGGATGGTGAGGGATGAAACCGTTCGATTTAAACTCGATCAAAAGCATGACGACATACATATTGCTGTCAAAGACTACGCAAGGCTAAAAGCGGTTCACATCAAATCAGACAGCACACCGATGCTGAGAAATAAAGCGATAGTCACCAAACTATTTTCTGCATCCGAATATCGTAAGTTTTGCCAACAATTGTTGCCATTCACATCAACTGAATTGTTTCGGTACTATTTGCACGGGGTGCTGTGGGATTTGTCCGGATCGCCAGAGGCAAGTTTCGTCGCAACAGACGGTCATAGACTTGTTAAAATCGACCACAAAACGCAGGAAAAGTTGGAAGCAAACGTTAGTCCAATCATACCCCGTGAGCTTTTACATCAAGCACGATTGGCATGTGGAAATAATGACGTAACGCTTGAATTTGACGGTAAGCTGATAACGCTCACAACTGGCGATTGCAGCTACAGTGCAATGCCTATTGATGGCACGTACCCAACATACAAAAAGATCCTACCGACGAATGAAGAGCGGCCATTTTCGCTTCACATCAATCGCGCAGAACTTCTCAGAGCATCAGAACTTTGTCTCGGCTTACACTCGGCAACAGTTTCAATCTTTAGCTACCCGAATGGGAAAGTGGGTTGTGAAGTCCTTGAGTTTGACGACATTGGTCACGCGTACGGACAAAAGAAGTGCCAGCTTTTTCTTGAACTGACAGCCAAGTGGCCGGAATCGGCAACATTGGATTGCATCAAACTTAACCCACGATACTTGCACGAATTTGCAAGCACCCTCGAAGGGCAAACGGTCGAGCTACGTTTCTGCGAACAATCAGCTCCGCGTGACCGCCTTCCATCATCTGGTGGCTCGTTGCTCGTGCTTGATACAAACACGAATATCAGCCGCGTTTTAATGCCGAAGCGAGGGTGACGCCATGAACCACATCGTCACCACCGCAGCCGGGAAATCATTCGACTATGATGACCCAAAACTTGATGCCATCGACATCAACGCCATCATGTATCAGCTTTCAAACGAATGCCGATGGGCTGGCAATGTTCACAATTTCTATTCGGTGTTGCAGCATTCTTGTTTGGTTGCGCAGAACATCAACATTCCAGCACTGCGCATTTATGGCTTTGTGCATGATTTTGGCGAAGCGTTTGTTCGTGATTTGCCTACACCGTTTAAGCATTGGCTGCTGTTTGAAGGCGCAGACGTGGTGGCGCTCGAACGGCAAATCCTAAAGCTGGTCTATAAAAGACTTGGCATTGCGCAGCCCCAAGCACCCATCAGCAAAATGATTGATGAGGCTGACAAACGCGCCATGATCACTGAAATCCGCGACGTGGTGAAACAACCACCAAAACTTGCCGGACCCCAGCCAAAACCCTTCCCCCAAATCATCCGCCCCCAACCACCCATCATGGCTTTGGAAAAGGCGGTCCCCATTTTTCAGGCGTGCTTGAAGGCACATAAGGAGGCAATGTGACATCTTCACCAAAATCTGCAGCAACAAACGATAAACAGTTATCGCCGCCAACAGAGACACACGATCCATACAAAATGCGCTCGCTAGAGCAAATTCTGTCTCTCTTTGATGGCGGTGAGTTTCTTGGCGATTTACTTGCCGGTCATAGGCAACTTCAACACGACTTGTTGGATCATAGAGCCGAGCATGGCGCGAAAGATTGCAAGGGCACCATGACAATCAAAGTTGACTATGCACTTGGAAAATCCGGCGATGTGGCTATGGGCGCACGCGTTGAATTTAAGTCGCCCAAAAAGCCACCTGCCAATGCAGCCGCCTACATCAATGATGATGGCGAACTAACGCTCTACAGCCCACTACTCACGCGCATGCAACAGCCTGTTCGTGATGTGCCTAATCACGATCCAGAAACCGGCGAAATTCGCGACGCCGACTAACCCACATTTCACCCCGAAAGGAAAGACAATGGAACTAGAAACCAGTACAGCCGCAAACGTTGCCGAAACAATACGCGACGTGATGGAAAAGCACGGACACCATGATCAGATCGAGCAACCAAAGGCTTTTGATTTTACTAAAGCCCAACTCATTACACTTCCAGCACATCGTGATGTGAGGGAAGTAACGGGTAATTATCGATCCGCGCTTGAATACCTCAAGCCAGCAAGACGCAAAGGCACTGCTCATTTTTACGATCTGCAAAGTCTTATCGCTTGGTCAAATCGATTTAAAGGCGAAAGCTCAGCCCTTTTTGCATTGCCGAACATGAAGGCACCGACCCTCACTTGCGTGGCTGATTATCACCAAGAGGGCCCAATTGATCCAAGTGATCCAAAAGGCGACAAAACAGCCCGGCACTGCCACCACCGCGCCGTGTACGACTTTCCACTATCTGAGGAATGGAAAGCATGGATGGCGATTTCTGGCGAACTGCTAGAAAAAGATGACTTGGGCGATTTCATTGAAGCAAATGCTAAAGACATCATGGAACCAACACCCGCCGTTCTTGCTGGCATCGAAAAGGACAGCAACAAGCCCTGGGAAAACCGGCTAATTGAAACCGCCCGGCAAATTGAAGGACGCTATGGGCAACTTACCCAACTACTGGCCATGTCAAAACAGTTCCAAGTGTATGAAACAAGCGACTTAAAGGTCAGCACAAATCGCGACACCGGAGAACCTGAAATCCAGTTCTTAAATGAACACAAGGACGCAGAAGGCAAACCGCTCAACATTCCCAATCTGATCATCATCGCCATTCCAGTGTTCATGGGCGGTGCCCCCTATCGCATGCCGGTGCGGTTCCGCTATCGCAAAGTTGGCGGCTCAGTTCGCTTTATCTTGTCGATTTATAATCCTGAAAAGGCATTTGAAGCGGCATTCAAAGAAGCCATTGACGAAGCTACCACCGCAACGGAACTGCCTACATTTCTTGGTAAACCCGAAGCATAAACCGCAAATCATCAAGCACTTGTCCTGCGCCGATTATGGCGCAGGGTAGTTTCAACAAGAGGTGCCAGCATGATCCACTTTAAAATCCTGCAAAACTTCAAACAAATAGACATGGGTAAAGCCCCAGTAGCACCAAGGGTTAACGACATCATTGTCACGGACAACGGCACATACAAAGTTAAACAACGTGCATTTGATTTGCGTGGTGAAAATGGGTCTGGTTTTTGTGTGGAAGTTGACGTGTTGGCTCATACAGCAACATCTGGAGAAACACATGGGTAACACACCGAGCGTTTCAAAATCCAATATCGAAGCCGCTGTGGAGACGGCAATTAAATCAGCGAAGCAGTATGATGTTGCGATTAGTCAGGTCATCATCCGCCCAAAAGAAGTCCGCATATTGTTCGGAACCGCCCCCGTTGATGTGCTTTCAGATATAGGTCACACTGCGAACGAATGGGATGAGGTTTTGATAAATGGTCAAAAAACGCCTACCAACTAACGTCTCTGAGTTTAAAGATCGCCATGACAAATGGCGTATGCGCTTCCGCAAAAAGGGTTTTGCAACCTATTACTTTAAATCAAAGTACGGTACAAAAGCGTGGGAAAAGGAATATCAGGCCTGCAGAGATGGACAGACGCCCAGGACAAAAAAGACACATCGCGTCCCCGCTGGAAGTTTCGCAGCACTTGTTGCCCTATATTACCAATCACCAGAGTTTCGCGGCCTGCGCATAACCACACAAGCGACTTATCGCGGCACCCTCAGACGCTTCTTGGATGAGCATGGCACGAAGCGTGTCGATAGGATTCAACGCATCCATATCAAAGCTATTCTTGGCAAAATGGAAGCTAAGCCAAGTGCGGCCAATAATTTGCTGGACCGGTTGCGCCCACTTATGACCCTTGCGCTCGACATTGGCTGGATAACAGTTGATCCAACCCTACGCGTAAAGGGCTACAAAATCCGCTCAAGCGGCTTTCCACCCTGGTCTGAGGAAGAAGTCCAAAAGTTTGAACAATTCTATCCTGTCGGCACGAAACCGCGCCTCGCGCTCGATCTGTTGCTTTACACCGGACAACGAAGGGGTGATATTGTTCAAATGGGCAAGCAGCATATTAAAAATGGCGCTATTTGCATCAGACAACAAAAAACTGGGGCACCAGTGGAAGTGCCGATTTCACATCAGCTCGCACTAAGCATCGCCACACTAAAACACAATCATCTTACATTTCTGGTCACTGAATATGAGCAACCTTACTCCAGCAATGGCTTTGGAAATTGGTTTCGTAAAAAGGTGCGTGCGGCAGGTATTGAAGGGCGCTCAGCACACGGACTGCGCAAGGTCGCGTCAAGAAGATTGGCTGAAGCCGGTTCCACCAATTCAGAGATCAAATCCGTGACGGGACATCGAACCGATAAAGAAGTCCAGCGTTACACAGAATCTGCCAACAAATTAACGCTTGCAACGTCAGCGATAAACAAGACTTACGGGAACAAAAAGTGACCCAAAATTGGCTAACCTATGAAAAAGGTAGCCAATTTCATCAATAACACATTGGTTTTATTGAATGAATTTTCATCATGGCGGGTGGGGAGGGATTCGAACCCCCGGAACGCTTGCACGCTCGCCGGTTTTCAAGACCGGTGCATTCAACCAGCTCTGCCACCCACCCGCAATGATGGAGCGTGATCTAACGCAAGGGGCAGCAAGTTGCAAGAGGAATTGTCACAAAAATTTCAAATGCTTGCTTTGATTATCAAAATAGCGCCGGAATGCTTTAAATACGGGTTGAGTTGAGGGTATAACGCTCCCTGCCCTTCTATGCCTGTTCTGACTATTGCTCGACTTTTTTACCGTTCTTCTTCCGGAGCGAAATCAGGACATTGATCGATTCGACCCCGGTGGCGAATGCCATTGCGAAATAGATGTAGCCTTTGGGAATATGGAAGCCGATTCCATCAGCGACCAGTGACATGCCGATGAGCATCAAAAAGGCCAGTGCCAGCATTTTGGTTGTCGGATGTTCGGCGATAAATTTGGAAATGGGGATTGACCCGATATACATTACCACCATGGCGATTGTTACCGCAGCTACCATAACGGGGACATGTTGGGCCATACCGATTGCAGTGACGATGGAATCAACAGAAAATACAATATCAATGATGATAATTTGGCCGATGATGGCCATGAACGTGACACCCGCCTTGGATGTTTGATCCTTCGTGTGGGGGTCTTCGACCGCTTGGTGAATTTCATGGGTCGCTTTGTATAACAAGAACAACCCGCCTGCGATCAGAATGACATCGCGCCATGCAAAGTCGTGTCCGAAGGCACTAAATAGCGGCTGTGTAAGACCGATTATCCACGTCAGCACCAATAGCATCAAAATTCGAGCGACGAGCGCCAGAGCAAGCCCAATTTTGCGCGCCTTGTCAGCTTCCTTTTCAGGCAACCTGGAAACCAAAACGGAAATAAACACGATATTGTCTATGCCCAGAATAATTTCCATCGCTGTAAGCGTTGCCAAACTGGCCCAAATGGCCGGGTCCGAAATCCATCCCATGTCGCGAATCCCTCGTGTACTGCGATTTGATGTACAGCATAGTTCAATTCAACTTGATGTGAAGTCGATTTTGTTTGCTGAAAAACCTCTCTAATTGCCGGAAGATTTTTGGGGCGCGACATTACATCAATTGGAACTTTTTGATCTTTGGGGCATAGTTGTTCGACATGCGAAAAGAAAGTTTCACCTAAATGCAATTTGATATCGCAATTATTGGCGGCGGTTTAACCGGCGTCGCAGCAGCCAGATTGGCGGCAAAACGCGGATTTCGTGTTGTCCATTTTGCGCCCGAAATGGCAAAAGACCATCGCACCTCGGCGCTGATGATGCCCACGGTTGAGTTTATGGTTCAGTCTGGCCTTTTGCCGGTCGGCCATGACGTTGGCACACGATTGCGCAATATCAGGATTATTGACGCCACAAATCGTTTGGTCCGCGCGCCTGAGGCGCTGTTTAAAAGCGAAGAAATCGACTTGGACGCATTTGGCTATAATTATGCGAACGCGAAATTGTTGGATGCCTTTTCATCTCTCGAAGCAGAGTTAGAAACTATCCACCAAACCGTCAAAACAATAGAACAAAGTGAAAGCGGCTATCTGCTGACGTCAGCAAATGGCGAACAGCACCAAGCAACGCTTTTGGTTGGGGCAGACGGCAAAAAATCAAAGGTCCGCGAACAACTCGGTTTTCAATCAAAATATACGGCGTTTCGTCAATCCGCGCTTGTTGCTGACATAGAATTTGACCGGGTTGAAAGTGAAACATCCGTTGAGTTTCACTATCCGAATGGCCCGTTCACGCTGGTGCCTGCCGGCGGCAACAAGATCAACCTGGTGTGGCTGGATCGTCACGATGTACTGGAAGATGCTGCAAAACTCTCGCCAGAAGCATTTGCAACAAAAGTGGAAGAAATGTCTTTTAGATTATTCGGTCACGCAAAACCAATATCGAAAGCTTTTGTGTTTCCATTGAGCAATTTGACGGTGCCGGTAGTGGGCAAAGACGGGGCTATGTTAATTGGTGAGGCTGCGCACGCATTTCCGCCGATTGGCGCTCAGGGACTAAATCTGGGGTTACGCGATGTTGAAGATTTCCTTGAGGCAATTGCCAATCTTAAGACGGGCTTTAGTGCCCAACAGGCCATAGAAGCCTCTAACATTTATGCGAAGCAACGCAGCAGTGATTTACAACGCACTGGCGGCTTTGTTGACGGGTTGTTCAAATCACTATTATCAGATTTTTTACCCGCCCAGTGTCTACGTATGGGCGGATTGTGGGCACTCAAGAGCATAAAGCCATTGCGCAAATTCGCATTTGAAATTGGCATGGGCAAATAAAAAGGGCCGCAACTGCGACCCTTCTTAATTCATCAATGCGCTGAAAACTAGTTGTCGTTGCTTTCAGCAGGTGCTGCTTCGCTGCCTTGTTTTTCCTTACGGATTTTTTCGGCCGCGTCTTGCAACTGTTGTTCAAGTGCATTCTGGCCTGAAACTTGGCTTTGGAATTGCGCTGGCGTCATCGCCTTGTCGCCATCATAAACTGATGTGAAACCATTTAGATCAATTGATATTTTTAGATCTTTGTTCGCACGGTTTTTCGCAAGCAACGTTAATTTAGCACCACGTTTCAACGCAGCAACAAAAGCTTCGTTGACCACAAGCTGACCAGTACATTTGGTTGGATCGCACGTTACAAACGGCATTCTGATTGGTTTGGTATTATCAATCTGCCAAGTAAGGCCGAACGGCAAAAGTACCGCCAGCGGCATTTCTGCCTGAGCGAAATACCGGTTTTCTGCTGATGGATCATCACGCAAAGTGAATGCACCCATTTTTGTACTACCTGCATAAACAACCTGACGGACAATGCATGCCTTTTCGCCGGACGAAAGTGTGTCACAAACTTTAAGCCAATTATCTTCAGGATTACGTTCTGGCGTCGCAGCAGCTTCTTGAGCGAAGCTTGCGCCCGCAGAAAAAATCATTGCGCCAGCCAACGCGATTGTTGCAAACATGTTTTTGTTTTTAAGCATTGTTTTCCCTGATTGCATCGCAAAACTTGGCAAATTGCCAAATCAGTTGCGGTGAAAATTTGTCCCTTTTGACCCCTCAATTCGGGCAATAACATGACGGCTTCGTCAATCCAAGATTTTTTATCTCAAATGGTTGATGCATTTGAACAAACGCGAGTAGCCATCAAGCATCAGTTTGGGCGAGTTTTGCCAATTGAGATAAAATTCTAGCCGCCCCCATAAGCTTCTTATTTGCATCTGGCCAATTGCGAGAAAATACCAGCTTTTGGTCCGGGCGCACCTTAGCGCGTTCACCAGGATCTGCAATCATTTGAACAAGTGCATGTGGGTTGGGGAACACGCCATTCCTAAGCGTTATGACCGCACCTTTGGGGCCTGCATCAACCTTCTCGACATTTGCCGTACGGCAGAGTGATTTAACCAAAACAATTTTCAGCAAATGCTGAACTTCTTCGGGCAGCGGCCCAAATCGGTCAATCAGTTCGGCACCGAAAGCGTTTATTTCTTCAGATTCGGTCAAATCTCCCAACCGGCGATAAAGCTGCATACGTACTTGTAAATCAGGAACGTAAGCCTCCGGAATCATAACGGGCATACCGAGTGAGATTTGAGGCGACCATTGCCCGTCTTCTTCATCAAGGTTGCCGCCAGATTTCAATGTTGCGACCGCTTCTTCCAACATTGCTTGATAAAGCTCATACCCAACTTCTCGAATATGGCCTGATTGTTCTTCACCCAAAATGTTACCCGCACCACGTATGTCCAAATCGTGGCTGGCCAATTGGAACCCTGCTCCAAGGCTATCCAGTGATTGTAAAACGGTCAGGCGACGGGTGGCCATGTCGGTCAGCTTTTGATGGGTCGGGGTTGTGAATAACGCGTATGCGCGAACTTTTGAACGGCCAATCCGCCCTCGGATTTGGTGCAATTGCGAAAGTCCAAAATTATCCGCGCGATGAACAACAAGCGTGTTCGCTGTTGGAATATCCAACCCAGATTCGACAATAGTGGTGGCGATCAGCACGTCAAACTTGCCATCATAGAACGCGTTCATAATGTCATCGAGTTCGCCAGGTGCCATTTGTCCGTTTGCCACGACGAACGAAACTTCAGGCACTTGTTCTTGCAAGAACTGGACGATTCCGCCCTGATCTTTGATGCGTGGCACAACATAAAAGGACTGGCCGCCACGATACTTCTCCCGCAAAAGTGCTTCACGCACAACAAGCGGGTCAAATGGCAGCACGAAGCTGCGCACCGATAAGCGATCAACCGGCGCTGTGGCGAGCAGTGAAAGATCACGCACCCCGGTCAGCGCCATTTGCAGAGTTCTTGGGATTGGCGTCGCTGATAAGGTCAGCACATGCACATTTGCTTTCAGCTCTTTAAGCCGTTCTTTGTGCCCAACCCCGAAATGTTGTTCTTCGTCGACAACCAACAATCCCAAATCTTTGAATTTGATGGTTTTTGCCAAAAGCGCGTGAGTGCCGATAACAATATCGACATTGCCGCTGGTGAGGCCCTCTTTGGTTAGTTTTAGTTCTTTCGCTGTCACCAAGCGCGAGGCTTGGCGCACATTTACCGGCAGGTCAGCAAAGCGTTCTGAGAAGGTTTTGAAGTGCTGGCGTGCCAACAAAGTGGTGGGCACCACAATGGCGACCTGTTTGCCGGAAAGCGCAACCGCAAATGCAGCGCGAAGGGCAACTTCGGTTTTGCCAAACCCAACATCACCGCAAACCAGTCGGTCCATAACTTTGCCTGCTGCCAAGTCATCAAAGATCGCTTCAATCGCAGTGAGTTGATCTTCAGTCTCCTCATAAGGAAAGCGAGCGCAGAACTCCTCATAAAGTCCCATTTGAGGCTCAACAACTTCGCCTTTTGACATGGCCCTTGCGGCAGCAATTTGAATGAGCTGCTCGGCCATCTCTCGGATGCGCTGTTTAAGTTTGGCCTTCTTAGCTTGCCAAGCGACACCGCCAAGCTTGTCCAAAATGCCGTCGCCCGCGTCGGACCCATATCGAGATAAAAGCTCGATGTTTTCAACTGGAAGATAAAGCCGATCATTCTTGGCGTAAGCGATTTCCACACAGTCGTGAGGTGCGCCCATCACATCAATCGCCTTAAGGCCAACAAACCGACCAATACCGTGGTCGACATGCACAACCAAATCACCCGAGGCTAAGCCTGTAGCCTCCGTGAGTGCTTCGGCGCCTTTACGGCGGCGGGTGGATCGAATGATCCGCTCACCTAAAATGTCTTGTTCAGAGATAACAAGTAAGTCTTTGGTTTCGAACCCGCTTTCAAGCCCAAGAACGATAAGTCCAACTTCACCAAGATTGAGGTTCTTCACCTGCCCCCAGTGTTCGAGCAACCGGGTAGCTGTTATCTCATGATCTTTGAGCACTTGCGCCATTCGATCGCGAGTACCCTCGGTCCAGCAGGCGATTGTCACCAGCTTTTTGTTTTTTGCGCGGTCTTTGGCCGTTTCAATAACCGCTTCAAACAAGTTGATGTTTTCAGCCTGTCGTTCTTTTCTAAAGTTGGGCGCTAATTGTCCATCGCGGTTTTCATTAGACAAAAGGCCGTGGTCCAAAGTGGAAAATGGCGTAATTTGAACCACATCCGCACTTTGAGACAAGGCGAGTTCATCGCCCAGAAAATACAAGTGTTCGGCTGGAAGTGGTTTATAGACCGCCCCGGCTTCGCCTTCTTCGTAAGCTTCTTTACGGGCGGCATAATAGTCTTGAATTTGGGTCAACCGCTCTGCAATGGCTTGATTGACTTGTTCGTCTAAAACAAGCGGCGCACCATCCAAGAAGTCTGGCAGCCCGCCCATCTCGTTGTTATAGAAAAGCGGCAACCAATGTTCCATGCCAGCAAAGCGTTGGCCCGCGCTGATTGCAGCATAGAGTGGATCGTTCGCCGTGTTACCGCCAAAACTGGCAGTATATCCACGTCGGAATTGTGAAATGGTATCGTCCTGCAAGACGATTTCCCCCATCGGGACCATAGATGCTGATTTTTGTTGAGAGATTGTTCGCTGGGTTTCGGGATCAAATGTGCGGATGCTCTCCAGACTGGAGCCAAAGAAATCAAACCGCAATGGGTTGTCGAACCCGGCTGGAAATAGGTCGATTAAGCCACCACGAACCGCAAACTCGCCCGGTTCGCGAACGGTAGGCACACGCATGTATCCGTTTACATTTGCCCAGTTGGTGATCCGATCAGTCTCAACACTCTGTCCTGAAGTAACACTGAAAGAAAACTGATCAACAAATTGAGTTGAAACTGTTTTTTGAATAATGGCATTGACCGTCGTGATGACGATAGCACCCGTATTGCTGGGATCGCGCAGGGCCGCCAATGTTGTCATGCGTTCGGCTAGAACGCTCGCATTGGGGGAAACCCGGTCGTATGGCAAACAATCCCAAGCTGGAAATGTCAGCACTTTATGGGAAGGCATTAGCCGCTTGAGCAGCTCGGACATTTTTTGCATCCGACGCCCGTCGCGCGCCACAAAACACAAGGACACCCGGCGTTTTGGATTGGCTTCATCTTGAGCTTGAATTTGTTCAGCAAGTTCAACAGGCTGCATGCCGTCCGGCACACCCGTCACAAATTTGTTTGGTGTTAGTGCGTTTATGTCCAGCTTTTGGTCATGCACCAGCGTTTCATCGTCAATGGCAGGCATTACGTATTATCTACCCGTTCTTGCTGATGTTTTGTGATTGCACGCAATAGGTCAGGAAATGGTGCATCGTCGAGCGGTGTTTTGCCAATGATCCAATTGTACAAATCCGCATCGGTCTCGCTCATCAATGTTTCCAGATCATCAAGCTCACCGTCGTTCAAGCTGGAAACCACGTCATCAACATACCCACCAAGAATGATATCCATTTCTTGGGTGCCGCGATGATGGGCGCGATAGCAGATTTTTTTTAGTCGATCAGGTAGATTTTCACGTTTTGTACTAGTCACAGTTTGCCGCCGCGTGCAATTAAGAGGTAAGCGTCTTCATTACGCGTATTATCTTGGCTTGTCAGCCTTTCATGGCAATCAATTTAGGGATAAATTGCGCAAAATTATCGATTTGGGAAGTTTCATTGGCTCGTCCAGACATATTAAATCCGTTGTTTGCCTCTGTAAGCACAATCAAAGGTATTGGTCCGCAGTTAAGTAGCTTGATGGCGGGTTTTTTCGGTGCGCCAGAGAATCAGGATGCCATTTTACTCGACATTTTGATGCATATGCCTTCCGGCATCATCGATCGTCGCCAGCAACCCGGCGTGCAATTTGCGCAACCCGGGACGATTTCTACATTTCTGCTACATGTCGATAAGCATTTCCCGCCGCCACGTCACAACAATCGCATTCCCTATCGTATCGAAGCACATGATGAGAGCGGTGAGATCACAATCTCATATTTCGCCGGTCGCGCTTCTTGGCTGGAGAAAACGCTGCCGGTCGGCGAAAAAAGGTATGTTTCTGGTCTTGTTACATTTTATCAGGGCAACCCGCAGCTCAGTCATCCAGACTACATTGTCGAAGAGGACAAGTTTGATGATCTGCCGTTGGTTGAACCTGTCTATCCGCTAACGCACGGCCTGACGTCAAAAAAGCTGCAATTGGCGACCCAAGGGGCGTTGGAAAAATTACCACAAATTGGGGAGTGGATACCGCAGGCGCGATTGGACATTAACGGCTGGCCAAACTTCAACAGTGCGATGCACATGATGCACAGTCCCCAAAAGCCTCAGGATGCTTCCATTGAAGGCGCTGCACGGGCTCGACTTGCTTATGACGAGTATTTTGCCAGCCAACTCACCTTGCAGCTTGTACGTGCAACCATGACACGAGAAAGCGGTTTGGCGCGGCGGTTGAATGGCACAAAAACAAAACTCATCAACGACGCCCTGCCCTTTGAATTAACGGACGGCCAAAAAACCGCTGTAAACGAAATATACGAGGACTTGATGTCCCCGCGAAAAATGGCGCGTTTGGTGCAAGGAGATGTGGGATCAGGCAAGACCGTCGTTGCACTGCTTGCGATGGCCGCAATGGCCGAGGCCGGACATCAAAGCGCACTGATGGCACCGACAGAGATTTTGTCTACCCAACATTATGCAACCCTAGCACCCTTGGCTGAAAAAGCAGGACTACGAGTAGCCCTTTTGACTGGCAAAATACCAGCGGGGGAACGGCGCGAAATTCAGGCGCAAATTGAGGCGGGCGAAATCGATATTGTTGTGGGCACCCATGCCTTGTTCCAGTCTAGCGTGGTGTTTGCTTCGCTTGGGCTAACGGTCGTTGATGAGCAACACCGTTTTGGTGTTCATCAAAGGTTGGCGCTTTCCGACAAGGGCCGCAAAACCGAATTGCTGGTGATGACAGCAACGCCCATACCACGCACGCTGGTGCTAACTCATTTTGGCGATATGGATGTAAGTCTTTTGAAAGAAAAGCCTGCAGGACGTCAACCAATCGACACGGCCATTTTGCCAGCTGCAGAATATGATCGCGTGATTTCGCGCCTAAAAGCCAAGGTTGGTGAAGGCGCACAGGCATTTTGGGTTTGTCCACTTGTCGAAGAATCTGAAAACTTAGACGTGATTTCGGCAGAAGACCGCCACAAATCCCTGCAAAAAGTCTTTGGCGACCGTGTTGGCATGGTGCATGGGCGAATGAAAGCGCAGGAAAAACAAGAGGTAATGGAGAAGTTTCAGCGAAACGAACTCTCTATTCTGGTGGCGACGACCGTAATTGAAGTTGGTGTTGATGTACCAAACGCCACAATCATGATTATTGAGCACGCCGAGCGGTTCGGGCTTTCCCAGCTTCATCAATTGCGCGGGCGGGTTGGTCGTGGCGACAAACGTTCCGCTTGTTTGTTGCTTCACGGAGATAAGCTTTCAGAAATGGCGCAGGAGCGACTAAAGACCATTCGTTCAACCGAAGATGGATTTGAGATTGCAGAGCGCGATTTGGAATTGCGTGGACAAGGCGACTTATTGGGAACGCGGCAATCAGGTATGCCCGGTTTCAGAATTGCCATCCCGGATTTTCACAAAGACTTGCTGGAAGTTGCCCATGAAGATGCAATCGATTTGCTTGAACGCAACCCGGGCCTTCAAGGCGCTGATGGCGATGCGGCGCGAACACTATTGTATTTGTTCCGCAAGGACTTAGCCATTCCACTCATCCGTGCCGGATAGCTAACTTTTGCTAGACTTGATATTGGCTTCAGCAGCGAGTTCAGCGGTTTTCTTTTGATGGTTTGGTGAAACCAGTCCTGCAGAAATCACCAGTTTTGCGCCATCTTCAACGGACATATCCAAAATATGTACTTCGCTGCGCGGCAAAAATAACAAAAACCCTGACGTGGGATTTGGTGTTGTTGGCAAAAAGACGCTTGTTATATCGTCGCCAGCAACCCGTTCGGCGACTTCACCTTTTGCATCCGTTGAAATGAAAACCAGTGCCCATAGTCCTTGGCGAGGATATTCAATAAGGCCAACTTGCTTAAAGTTGGAATGGCTTTGGCTGACAACAGTTTCGAATATTTGTTTCAGCCCGCGATACAGCACCGACACGAACGGCATCCGGTGCAAAATGCTCTCACCGAACTGCACAAGTGTGCGTCCGACCAAGTTTGCTGTCAAAAAGCCCAATAGAATCAAAGAGACTGCTGCAATAACAAGCCCAAAGCCCGGAATATCAATCGGCAAGTAATTGTCAGGATTATATTGCGGCGGAATAAGTGGCTTTACGAAATCATCGACAAACCGAATGATCGACCATGTGATGTAGAGCGTAAGCCCCACTGGCGCCGCGATAACCAACCCGGTCAGAAAATAGTTCGTCAGGCGACGGCCTGCTGTCACCTGATTGGTTGGTTGTTCGTCATTTTGGTTTTGATCGGGTTTTTCGCTCATAGTCTGATCTATATAGATACGGCCCTTGAATGTGCAATGCCTGATTATGCGATTTACGCTCAGACATTGCAGTTATTCCATTAAAACAATTTCTATCGCTTTATTCAACGGTCACCGACTTGGCCAAGTTTCTTGGTTGATCCACATCTGTGCCCATGAAAACAGCAGTGTGATAGGCAAGTAATTGTACCGGAACTGTGGCCACAATGGGTTGCACAAGTTCATGGACGCTTGGCATCAAAATAACCTCGCTAATGTCCGTACCTGCATGTTTTGCACCTTCTTCATCGGTAATGAGGATGATGTTGCCACCACGCGCTGCGACTTCATGCATGTTTGACAATGTTTTTTCCAACAATGGGTCCGATGGCGCGACGACAACTACCGGTACCTTTTCGTCAATCAACGCGATGGGTCCGTGTTTGAGTTCACCAGCGGCATAGCCCTCAGCGTGGATATACGTGATCTCTTTGAACTTTAAGGCCCCCTCAAGGGCGACTGGATACAGCGCACCACGTCCCAAATAGAATACGTCTTTTGCCTTTGATAACGCCTTATCCAAGCTTGCAATTTTTGGCTCTGAGGCGATTGCGCGCGACATTGCACCTGGCAGCTTGGCGAGTGCATCAACAAGTTCCTGCTCGTCCTCAGCACTCAACACGCCGCGTTGACGACCCGCCGCGATGGCGAGCGTGGCCAAAACGGCTTGTTGTGAGGTTGTCGCTTTGGTCGATGCAACACAAATTTCTGGGCCACAAAGGGTTGGGAATACAATATCCGATTCGCGTGCAATGGTGCTTTCGGCAACATTCACGATGGACGCGATATGTTGGTCTTGCGATGCGCAATAACGCAGTGCTGCCAATGTGTCGGCAGTTTCGCCAGATTGAGAAACAAACAGCGCCAACCCGCCTTTTTCCAACGGCGGCTCGCGATATCTGAACTCAGACGCGATATCCACTTCGACAGGCAAACGCGCGTATTTTTCAAACCAATATTTTGCTATAAGCGCAGCATAATATGACCCGCCACAACTAGAGATCGTTATGCGAGATAGCTTTGCGAAATCAAATGGCAATGTCTGAGGTAGCTGAACTCGACCTTGGGCAAAATTCACATAGTGGGATAATGTGTGGGAAATCGTGTCTGGCTGCTCGTAAATTTCCTTGGACATGAAATGCCGGTGATTGCCTTTGCTCACCATTTCAGCGCCCGTGTTGGCAATTGTTATCGCACGTTGGACAGATGTCCCGTCATGGTCGAAAATTTGCACCCCTGTTCTTGTGACAGCGACCCAATCGCCCTCTTCCAAATAGGTAACGCGGTTGGTGAACGGGGCTAGAGCAATAGCATCTGACCCCAAGATCATTTCACCGTCGCCATGGCCAACAGCAAGCGGCGCACCTTGGCGCGCACCAATGATCAGGTTATCTTCACCCTTAAACATCATCGCTAGAGCAAACGCGCCATCTAATCGCTTAATCGTATTTGCCGCGGCGTCGAACGGCGCAAGGCCTTTGTCCAGTTCTCTTGTGACAAGCAGCACAACAATTTCTGTGTCCGTATCAGAAACAGGTTTATAGCCATCAATTTGCAGCTCATCACGAAGTTCTTTGAAGTTTTCGATGATGCCATTGTGGACAATTGCCACCTTGTCGGTCATGTGCGGGTGAGCATTTTCTGTCGTTGGCGCACCGTGTGTAGCCCAACGCGTATGGCCGATGCCGATATTGCCTGACAGTGGTGCTTTTTCAAGCTCAGCTTTTAGATTGGTCAGTTTGCCAGGCGCGCGTCTGCGATCAATTTCTCCACCAGCAAATGTGGCTACACCGGCGCTATCATAACCGCGATATTCAAGTCGTTTGAGCGCATCTACAACTCGGTCAGCAACAGGTTTATCGCTAACTATCCCTACAATTCCGCACATATAATTCCCTTAGCTCTCGTCTTTAGTCCAGCGGCGACGAATTTCTATCGCATAGCCAGCCTTGTTTGTCTGTCTGGAGCGGCCAATGGCCAAGGCATCTTTTTCTACATCGTGAGTAACAACACTTCCCGAAGCTACATATGCGCCATCAGCAATCGTAACAGGTGCCACAAGGGCACTGTTCGAACCGATGAAACTATTTGCTCCGATGGTTGTTTTATATTTGTTTTTTCCATCATAATTACAGGTAATGGTGCCTGCCCCTATATTGGTTCCAGCACCAACTTGTGCGTCCCCGATATAGGAAAGATGATTGATTTTAGCGCCTTCGCCAATATCCGACTTTTTCACTTCGACGAAATTGCCAGCTTTGCTTTTGGCTGCCATGTTTGTGCCAGGGCGTAAGCGAGCATATGGCCCAATCTGCGCGCCCTCACCAACCGTCGCACCTTCCAAATGGCTAAACGCATGGATGACTGCACCAGTTTTCACAACCACACCAGGTCCAAACACAACATTTTGTTCAACCAAAACGTCATTCTCAATAATCGTGTCATAGGCGAAAAATACTGTTTCCGGCGCAACTAGCGTTACGCCTTTCAACATGGCATTTTTACGCATGCGGGATTGGAAACATTGTTCGGCCTGTGCCAACTGCACACGATCATTCACGCCAAGCACCTCGTCTTCGGGGCTTTTGGAGGTTTTAACGGACCAGCCTTGCGCTCGGGCAATTGCTGCTGCGTCGGTCAAATAGAACTCGCTCTGTGCGTTCTGATTTTCGATTTTGTTGATCACCGCACGCAGACAGTCCGCTTTGAAACCCATTATGCCGGAATTGCAAAATCCAATTTTTTGTTGCTCAGCGGTGCAATCTTTATCTTCTACAATTTCAAGCAGCTCATCGCCTTGCATAATGAGACGACCATAGCCTTTGGGCGAAACGGGTTCATAGCCAACAACCACTAGGTCAGCACCTTTATCCAAAACCTGTTTGGCGTTTTCAATCGTTTCTGGCTGGATCATCGGGTTGTCAGCAAAAAGGACAAATACATATCCCTCAAAATTTTCCCAGTAAGGACGAGCTTGCTTGGCCGCATGCCCGGTGCCCAATTGTTCGGTTTGTGTGACCACACCGATATTGGCATCTACAGTATGCAGCAATTCTTCGATTTGTTGGTGTTTTGGCCCAACGACCACAGCAATTTTGTCCGCACCGGACGATTTGCAGGTTTTAACCGTGTGGCCAATCATTGGAAGGCCACCAATTTTATGAAGCACCTTGGGCGTTGAGGACTTCATTCGTTTGCCCTCGCCAGCGGCGAGCACGATTGTCAAAATTGCAGTCATTGACGGAATCCGCTCCAATTTAAGTGTTTATCAGCCTGTTATTGCAAGAATGTGTTGGCAAAATGGAAACATATAATGTCCGCATGAACCATTTTTTCAACTTATGCAATAATCATATGGACTACAGGACGATTCGCAGAACTGCTGATCGGATTATAGGAGACCAGCTTGGCCGTAGTTGAAATCAACCGTTTTGAACAAGAAGATGTCAAGATTTGGGGCTTTATCGCTGTGTGTTCGCTCACCACGATGATCGTATTGTCTAGCGTTGCCAGCTTTTTACCTTCCGGGTTTCTCAACGGCTTACGCGAAACACGCCAAAACTCTGGCACCATCAACCAGTTGCAATCTGAACTGACAGCTGTTCGACTGGAATTTGCGACCATGAGGCGCGAATCCCAAATCACCGGCACGCGAATTACATTGGGCGAAGAGTCTGGCACGAAATTCTCGCGCAGGGTTCGCGCATTGGAATCAAGCATTCCGATGCTGCTGGAGGCATTGCCAGCGGATGCAAATATTGACCGCTCTCTCATCACTGCCTCAATCAACGAAGCCAATGGCGAAGAAATCATTCATATGGCCGAGAACGTAAAAGTTTCTCGTTCCGACCTGTTTGATGGCCGCCCCTTGGTAGAAGAGGCACCGGCAACGTTTCAGCAACAAGCTCTACCTGAGCCTATTGATGATGAAATGGACGTTCCGGTTCAAGACACCCCTCCCAAGCTCCAGTTGAGTTCCACCGAATTTGGATTGCTTATCGGGCGGGACATAAACCCCGACAACGCATCTCTTGTTTGGGAGCAGTACAAAACAAAAATTGGAACATTGCTGCTTGGATTGACGCCCAGAGCATTGTCGCTGACCAGTGATTCTGAGAAAGCGCGGATAATTGCTGGCCCAATTTCAAATATGTCAGAAGCAATTTCTCTTTGTTTACAGATTTCTAAAGCCGGCATAAGCTGTGAAACAAGCGGTTTTGGTGGCATTGAACTCAACTGATAATCACCACTAAAAGAAAAATTACGAAAGTTGGATTTTTCTTATTGACTTAGCAGCCAATAAAACTATTGTCCGCGCTGTTCACGAATGAACATTATGTGCCCGTAGCTCAGCTGGTAGAGCATCCGACTTTTAATCGGACGGTCGTCAGTTCGAATCTGACCGGGCACACCATTCCTCTCAGTGCGCAATCCTCAGACTTCGCAAAGACTTAGGGCTTTTGCAGACTAGAAGGAATTGTACCGATCAAATCATTTTTCGAGATGTGAAATTGCTTTACGCAACGCCAATGCGAGGTTCGCGTCGACAATTGGCAATAGTTTTGTCCAATCATCATATTGCTTCATTTCTTCCGGCCCGTCGCTAATCCCGCGCAGCACCACCAGCGGAACGTCAAAAGTCTGGCATACCCGTTTCGCTGCATAGCTTTCCATATCGACCATATCCGCATTGATGGCATCAAAATGCTCAGTGAGGATTATGTTCGCGCCGGTAGAGAGTGAAGCAAACGGAATTGATGGGAATAGCGGTGAAAGCTCGACGTCAACTGGTTGATCTAGGAAAGGCGTTTGACCTTTCTCAAAGCCCAACGGGGATGCATCCATATCCCGGTAAGATACTGAAGTGGCCTGATAAACAGATCCCTGTTGCAACGTGTCTGACCCCGAAGATCCAAGTAAAATCACATAATCAGGCCTAGTGCTTATCTCGCTCAGGATCCTAGTACTATTTAATGCCGCTTCAACTGGTCCCACACCAACGATGGCTGGCTTGATGAGCTTTCTAGCTCAGCCAAATACTCAATCTCTGTCGCCATCAGAAACAACAGAACTTTCCCATTTCTAAGAGTAAGAACTTCAAAGCTATTTGATGGCGACTTAATTGAGGGCATAAGCTTTCCGCTAGATCAGTGGCAATATCTTGGCATCATCAAAATTTGCGCCGCAAAGCAACACGATGTTTGTTTGGTTTTTGTATTTGTCGGCATTCTGCACAAGTCCAGCCAGGGCCAACGCAGCCGCACCTTCAACGATTTGATGTTCCTTGCGCGCCAGCAACCGAAGGCAAGATGCAATTTCATCTTCGTCACACACTACAAGCTCATCAATTACGTTAGAGGCGATTGGCAAGGTTAGGCTACCCACATCCATAGCACCTGCAACACCGTCTGCTAGGGTGTCTTTATGTTCCACATCTATCACTTCACCGCGATTGATTGCTGCGTTTAAAGCTGCAGAGTTTTTGGCCGATACACCGACGACGTTTACTTCCGTTCCAAACGCCTTCAACACAGACCCAATGCCGCTGACAAGTCCGCCGCCACCCAATGAGATAAACACATTATCGACGTGGGGCACCTGCTCCAACATCTCAAGGCCAATCGTTCCTTGGCCAGCAAAGATATCTGTATCATTGTAGGGGGAAATATAGGTGAGCGTTGGATCGGCTTCAGCTGCTGCGCGCGCGATGACTTCGGAGTGCCCGGCATCATCGCCCTCAACAACAACTTCAACACCAAAGGATTTTATGCGTTCCAATTTCTGCTTGGACACATTTACCGGCAGATATACCGAAAGCTTGTGTCCCAAAATCGAAGCTGCATAAGACGAAGCAATGCCGTGGTTACCTGAGCTGGCTGTTACGACCCGCTGGTCAACATCAATGGTCGTTAGCTTGCTTAAAGCGCCGCGTAGCTTGAACGACCCGGTATGCTGAAAGTTTTCAGCCTTAAAATGAAGTTCGCAGCCCAGCTCATCCCCTAGTCCTTGCGACGGCAAACACGGTGTTTCATAAATATGGGGTGCAATCCGCTTTCTCGCCCGAACGGAATTTGCAGCTGAAATATAGCATTCATTGATCATTGGTTTTCCTTTTGGAGCATGCCGACTGGTCTTGTTTGTTTCCGTCAGCAAATCACAATAAATACATTCTGTCTATTTTAGACTTTTATTCCGAGGCAATTTTCGCTATAGGTTGAAAAACTCAGGAGTGAATTATGGATATCGTCGAATTTTCCATTGAGCGCATTCAATCGCTTTATGAAAACACTGTGGACTTTAACTTGTCAGACAGCGGTGTACATCCCTATTCGCTGCGTGAACTACTTTCGCCCGAACAGATTGATGCCTTGTTGGATGTTGGGTTGGGCTATGGCTGGACAAATGGCGGCGTGGAACTGCGCCAATCCATAGCCAATTTGTACAAAGACAAAAATGAAGACAACATCATTGTTACAAATGGCTCCGCTGAGGCAAACTTCATTTTGGTTATGGGTATGCTCGACCCCGGTGATGAATTGGTGGTTGTGGTTCCCAACTATCTGCAGATTTGGGGCTGGGCCAAGGCGCTGGGCGTTAAAGTGATCGAAGTGCCACTACGTGAGGATTTGGGCTGGCAGCCTGATATTGACGAATTGCGCAATGCAGTTACCTCTAATACGAAGATGATCACCTATTGCTCGCCGAACAATCCAACGGGAAGCGTTTTGCCGGTTGAAACCTTGAATGAGATCGTAACGATCGCACGCGAACACGATATCTATGTACACGCGGACGAAGTTTATAAAGGTTCTGAGTTAAACGGCATTGAAGGTCCCAGCATTGCTGACCTATACGAAAAAGGTATTTCAACGAACGGCCTTTCCAAAGCCATGGCCCTGCCCGGCCTTCGTGTTGGTTGGCTGAGCGGTCCAGCCGACGTCATCGCGCGCGCTTGGCACTGCAAAGACTACACATCCATTACCACGAGTTCCGTGAGTGAATTTGCCGCCAACATTGTGGTGCAACCAAAAAAACGCGAAGAGATATTAAAACGCAGCCGAGACATTTTGAACAAAAACGTCGCCCTTCTGGACAGTTGGGTCAAAGAACATAGCGACAATTATTCATGTCTTTTGCCACAAGCTGGCGGGATGGCATTTGTGCGCTACAATATGGATATTAACTCAACCAAGTTAGTCCACAATATGCGTACAGAACGCTCCATCATGTTGTTGCCAGGTGATTGCTATGGCATGGACGGATACATTCGGATCGGCGTGGGTGCTCCCATGTCGCATCTTGAAGCGGGCTTGAAACAACTAAGTGAGTTTACTCGCGGTTGGAACAAGTGAGTGCAGACCTAGACCTGCAAAATGCTACTGGTGTCGCAGACGCAATCGCGGCACTATTGGCCCCTCATGCGGAGGTGATCGTTCACGATCTGAGCAGCGAAACGGTTGTTTACATCGCCAACAATTTTTCACAGCGCGAAATTGGCGATCCGTCAAATCTCAATGAAATGGATTTTGACCCGGCTGAACGGGTCATCGGACCGTATGAAAAGCTAAACTGGGACGGTCGGCGCATTAAATCGATCAGCATCGTCATGCAAAATGCAAAGGGGCGTCCCGCCTCCCTTGTCTGCATCAATTTGGACCTGTCCCAATTCGATCAAGCTCGCCAAATGCTATCGACATTCATCGGCGTTGTGGGCGACGAACCCAAACCAGCCAACTTGTTCAACAATGATTGGCACGAGCAAATCAACGAATTTATCAGCGACTGGACGAGCAAACGGTCAGTTACGATTGATCGTTTGTCTCGCGAACAAAAGCGAGAATTGGTGTTGGCGTTGAATGAAAAAAACGCGTTCGCCGCAAAACATTCGGTTAATTATGTGGCTCGAATTATCGGACTAGGCCGCGCCACCGTATACAACTATCTTAAGGCAGAATGAGACGGGCATTAGATAATGCCTGCTGCCTCTAAAACCGTACGCGCTGCTGCTATATCTTGGCTGGCCAACCCTGTCAGATCGACAATGGATATTTGCTCAGCCGATCGTCGGCCTAGATTGGGCTCTGCCAAGACATTTCCCAATTCGATGCAATCAGTTTCTTTGATTAAGCCCTTAGAATGGGCATTTGAGAATTCGCCATGATCCAGACACTGGGTGATTTGGTCGGCGACCAAGATATCAGCGCGCGCAACAAGCTTTGGGTCCAACTCATATTTCCCCGGCGCATCAGCACCAGTTGCCGTGATATGGGTTCCAGCTTTCACCCAATCGCTCTCAACTAGAACCGCACGGCTAGGTGTTGTCGTCAAAATAACCTGCGCATCACCGCACGCCTGTTCAAGATTTTGCGTTGGCGTAACCAAAATATCCTGTGCTTTAAGTTTAGCACATAAATCAGCGGCTTTTTGCACATCACGCGCCCAGAGGGTAAATTCCAAATCGCGCCCTTTGAGAATTTTGTGATGTGCTATTATTTGCTGTTCTGCCTGAATGCCCGCGCCAATGACCAACACTTTGTGTGCATCTGCATTTGCTAAGGCCTTGGTGGCAATCGCAGCACCAATTGCGGTGCGCTGGTCAGTCAAATAGCCTTCGTCCTGCAATACGGCAACAACTTCCCCAGTTTGTGCTGAAAAGGCCACCATCATGCCATTGCTAGACGGCAGACCTTTGCTCGGATTGTCATAAAATCCGGTGGCGATCTTCACGAGAAAGATTTTGTCCGCGTGCAAATGTCCAAACTTAATATGGCAGTCTGCATTCTGGTTCTTGATCGGCAAATACCCAACAGGCGGTATTGTCGCCTCGCCTTTTGATACCGCGATATATGAATCTCGTATTGCATCTGCGAGTGCAAAAAATTTGCAGTGTTCAGCAATTTGTTCTTGGTTTAGAAGGTGCATTTATCTCGCCTATAGACTTTTTGTCTATTCTGTACATCATGTCCTAAATCGTCAAGTTGTTATGCTGACCATTCAACATTTGGCTGAGCATAATGACCCAATTCGATGGTTACCGAGGCATATGTCGCCGAAAGCTTTCGCGGAATGCCACCAACATGGCACCGCCCAAAATAAACGGCAGCGCAAAGTAAAAACTGGCTCCAGGCAGTTCGTTGAAAACCAACAAGCCAACACCGACTGCCCAAATCAATGAAAGATAATCAAATGGCGCAAGTTTGGATGCTTCAGCGTGTTTAAAACTGATCGTTACCGCGATATGGGCAAATCCGCCAAAAATGCCTGCACCAACCAAAATGGCGAATTCGGTAGGCGATGTCTGCACCCAGCCAAATGGCGCTGTTGCCAAGCCTGCGATAGTGCAAACTAGAGCGAAATAGAATGCGATCGCCCCAGCATTTTCTGTTTTTGTTAGATTGCGGATTTGGATGATGGCAAATGCGGTGAGTATTGCTGTCAAAATTCCCAACAAAACGCCAGTCGCATACCCTTCTGTTACTTCGCCCGTGAGTTGAGGCACGATGAGCACTAGAGTGCCCACTATTCCACATGCAATGCCCACCCATCTCACAATGGTCACATTCTCTTTTAGGAACACGCCTGCCAAAATTGCCACCAAAACCGGCGAGAGATAGGAAAGGATTGTCGCCTCAGCAACCGGCAGATAACTCAATGTTGCAAAGCTACAAAACATCGCCACGCATCCGGTTAGACAGCGCAGCAAATGACCCAATGGCTTCTTTGTATAAAGACCAGATGGGAATTCCCTTGTGACAACAAGAAAAGCAACCAAAGGCAACAACGCAAAAGCACTTCGATAAAACACGATTTGCCCGGTTGGCGCGCTTGAAGATGCGAGCTTAACGCACGCGATCATCCCTGCAAACAACAGGCCTGACACCACCCGTAGGACGATGGCTAAATTATCATTGGACATAAGATTCTCAAGGGTAAATGTAGGCGTGAAAATTCAGTCTATCAGCACGGCATCATAAAACAAGAATGAACATTGGCGCCTATGCTGCATTTTCTGTTAGCCTGAACAGATGGGAATTCGACTAAGCATTTTGGTTTTTGGCTCTTCGTTGTTTTTCACCTCAAACACTTTTGGTGAGCAATTGCTGCCGTTTGGTCCAACGGCATTTTCGTTGGCAAACAAGGACCTGAACTCCGCCGACCTAGCAAAATTCAACTATGGCCAAGGCTTGTTCCACCATCAATGGCAAACCCGTTCCCATGCTGATGGAACGCAAAGCGGATTGGGTCCACTTTTTAGCGCAAATGCTTGTGCGGCATGCCATGTTCGAGATGGACGTGGCAAAGTGCCCGAACCCGGTCATTATTCAACATCATATGTTATTGCTGCAGGCCGGCCTTCCACGTTCCACGGCACGACATCTGACCCGATTTATGGCGATCAAATTCAACAACAATCCGCAGGCGCTCCTCACGAGGGCGAAGTGGTTGTGCGATTTGAAGAAACAACGGAACAATTGGCTGATGGAACGACCGTCAATTTACGCGCGCCAATATTTACGCTGTCAAACCCACAATATGGTCCGTTGGGCAAACATACCAAACTTTCTGGACGCCTGCCCCAACAACTTGTTGGCCTCGGTTTTCTTGAAAACACCCCTGTTGATGAGTTGGCCGAAAACGCCGATCCAGACGATCTAAACAGTGATGGCATATCGGGACGCCTAAATTATCTGGCTGATGGTACCGTTGGGAGATTTGGCTGGAAAGCAACCGCCCCAACCATACTCGACCAAACCGCCAACGCGGCCAGCACCGACATGGGGATTTCCACCCCTCTGTTTCCAGCCTATGCAGGCGACTGCACGTCGGAACAAATAAAGTGCCTTGACGCAAGTTTGAAGCAGCCTGCGAATAAAAAGACTGAACTTGATATCAATGAAGCTCGAATGTTGGCCCATTACAGCGCCAACCTGCATGTGCCCGTGCAGCGGAACGTTCAGGAACCGGATGTTATTGCGGGGGAAGATTTGTTCGCCGCGTTAAACTGTAGCGGCTGCCATGTTCCAAATATTGCTGGTGCGCAAACATCAACCAAGGCTTTTACTGACTTGTTGCTTCACGACATGGGGGAAGGGCTAGCTGACCTGCGTTTTGGCGACCAAATTTTGGGACGAGAATGGCGTACACCGCCTTTGTGGGGGCTTGGCTATACCAAAGAGGTCAATGGCAATCAAAACTACCTACACGACGGCAGAGCGCGCAATCTGATTGAAGCAATTATGTGGCATGATGGCGAGGCAAATAAAAGTCGAGAACTGTTCCGCTCGTTATCCACTAACGAGCGGCAACAATTGCTCTCGTTCCTGAATTCACTCTAGTCTTTTTGACTTGCCAGAAAGCGTTGCACCAAACCATTGGTTGAGCTGTCATGTTGATCAGCGTTTTGTTCACCAGTAACTTTGGGCAGCAACGCGACGGCCAATTGCTTGCCGAGCTCAACGCCCCACTGGTCGTATGAATTCACATTCCAAATCGCGCCTTGAACGAAAACTTTGTGCTCATAAAGCGCAACCAAAGTGCCAAGCGTTTTTGGATCAAGCTTGTCATAAAGAATGGTGTTGGATGGGCGATTGCCAGAAAACACTTTGTGAGGCGCGAGCTCATCAATTTCCGCTTCGCTTTTGCCAGAGCCTTGCAGTTCGTCAATCACTTGGTCTCTGGTTTTACCCAACATCAAAGCTTCAGATTGCGCGAAACAATTCGCCGCCAGCTTCTCATGATGCATCGGCAATGTTTCATGGGCGTTGGCTGCAATCAAAAAATCAACGGGGATCACGTCAGTTCCCTGATGGATGAGTTGATAGAATGCGTGTTGGCCGTTCGTACCGGGTTCGCCCCAAACAATGGGCCCAGTACTGTATGAAACGTCTGTTCCGTCGCGTTGGACCGACTTGCCGTTGCTCTCCATATCTTGCTGCTGCAGGTAAGCCGCAAACCGGCCCATGCGCTGGTCATAAGGCAGAACAGCATGTGTTGAGAACCCAAATTGGTTTCGATACCACACGCCAAGCAGCGCCATAATGAACGGCATATTCTCTTCGATTGGCGCATTCAAAAAATGTTGGTCCATCTCAGCAGCGCCAGCCAAAAACTGATCAAAATTGTCAGCGCCAATGGCAAGCATAATCGGCAATCCGATAGCGCTCCACACGGAATAACGGCCGCCAACCCAATCCCAAAAGCCAAAGATTCTATCGCTTTTTATGCCGAATGCCGCGCAACCTTCAAGGTTGGTAGAAACGGCGACGAAATGATCCCCAACAGCTTCATCACCCAATGCATCAGCCAACCACTTACGAGCTGAATTGGCATTGGTCATGGTCTCATCTGTGGTGAACGTTTTTGAAGCAACAATGAACAATGTTGTTTCGGGGTCTAGCGGCGCAACAGCGTCCGCCAGGTCAGCACCATCCACATTGGAAACGAAATGTGGCTTAACCTCAGATATATAGGGAGAAAGTGCCCGGGCAACCATCGCTGGCCCAAGGTCAGATCCACCAATGCCAATATTCACAATATCGGTAACTTTTTTCCCGGTTGAACCGGTTATTTCTCCAGCTCGAACCTTTGTTGTGAAGGCCCGCATGGCTGCCAGCACTTCGCGGATGGGCGCGGAAATATTCTCACCATCGACTGATAGATCGTCGCTGCCTTGATGTCGCAAGGCCATATGCATTACGGCGCGGTTTTCAGTGCTGTTGATGTGTTCGCCAGCCCACATTTGATCGCGAAGCTGCTCCACATTGGATTTTCTGGCCAAACCAACCAACGCGCTGAGCACGTCCTCATCAATCCGGTTTTTGGAATAGTCTAAAAACAGCCCAGCCGCAGAAAGTGAAAACTTGTCGAAACGTTGCGGATCATTGCGGAACATGTCTCGCATATGTTTGTCTTTTACCCGATTATATTCAGGCGCTAAGTCAGCGAGATTTCCGGCAACATTTTTCGGCATATTTGCATTATCCTACGGGTTTAATGTCGCCTTTTTCCCATCCCGCACGGGTTTGGGCCACATAATCATCATATCGGTTCTCAGCAATGGCCGCACGCGCACCCTGCATCAGGGTTTGGTAATAGGCCAAATTGATCTGGCTTAAAAGCATCGCGCCCAACATTTCGTTCGCTTTGAGCAAATGATGCAAATAAGCGCGTTGAAAGCGGCGGCAATTTTCATTTGGAGATTCCTCATCGAGTGGACGAGAATCTTCTTTGTGCCGCGCGTTTTTGATGTTGATCACGCCATAGCGCGTATAGGCATGTCCGTGTCGACCTGCTCGCGTTGGATGCACGCAATCAAACATATCAATGCCGCGCTTTACAGCACCTAGCAAATCATCCGGCTTGCCTACACCCATCAAATATCGAGGCTTATCCGTAGGCAACGCCGGAGTTGTGTAATCCAAAACATCAAACATGGTTTGCTGTGGTTCACCAACAGCCAAGCCGCCAACGGCATAGCCGTGAAAACCTATATCAGTCAACGCCTTAGCGGATTGAAGGCGAAGCGCTTCAATATCACCACCTTGAACAATGCCAAACAGTGCATGACCGGGTTGTGTACCAAATGCGGTCTTTGAGCGCTCGGCCCAACGCACCGACATTTCCATCGCCCGTTTGATTTCTTCGGTTTCAGCTGGCAACGCAACACACTCATCAAGCTGCATTTGAATATCTGAACCCAACAGCGTTTGGATTTCGATTGAGCGCTCCGGCGTCAGTAAATGCTTTGATCCATCAATGTGGGATTGAAACGAAACGCCGTTTTCGTCGAGCTTGCGCAAATTGGCGAGCGACATAACCTGAAAACCACCGCTGTCGGTGAGGATCGGTTTTTGCCATTGCGCAAAATTATGCAGTCCGCCCAACTTAGCCATGCGTTCGGCACCTGGACGTAACATCAAGTGATATGTGTTGCCCAAAATGATATCAGCGCCCAACGCTTCAACTTGTTCGGGATACATACCTTTTACGGTCGCAGCAGTACCCACCGGCATAAAGGCTGGTGTTCGAATGTCGCCGCGTGGCGTTGAGATATTGCCAAGTCGGGCGCCATTGTCAGTGTTTTTGAGTTCAAAGCTAAATTCGTTTTTGTTCATCTTTGTTCCCGAAACAGAAGTGAGGCGTCGCCAAAGGAATAAAACCGATATTCATTTTCGATCGCGTGTGCGTAGGCTCGACGCATGTTTTCAAAACCAGAAAACGCACTAACCAGCATGAACAGAGTCGATTTTGGCAGGTGAAAGTTGGTCATCAAAATATCGACGGCGTTGAACTGATAACCGGGCGTAATGAAAATACTTGTTTCACCGCAAAACGGCTTCAGTTCGCCGGATGCTGATGCGGTCTCTAGAACCCGCATGCTGGTCGTACCAACAGCGACCAACCGCCCACCATTTGCGCGACACTTCTTGATTTTTTCAATGGTAATTTCGCTCAGTTCGCCCCACTCAGCATGCATTTGGTGGTCTTTTGTATCATCAACTTTGACGGGCAAGAACGTTCCCGCGCCGACGTGGAGCGTTACAAAATCAACTTCAACGCCCATCATTTTGATATTGGCCATCAGTTCATCGGTGAAATGAAGACCAGCGGTTGGGGCAGCTACCGCGCCGTCATGTTCAGCGTAAATCGTTTGGTAGTCTGTATCGTCTTGGCTGTCATGATCGCGTTTTGCACTAATATAGGGCGGCAACGGCATGGCACCGCGCGCCTTAATCGCTTCATCCAGTTCAGCACCGGACCGGTCAAAACGCAAAAGCACTTCGCCGCTTTCGCCCTTATTTTCACAAGTCGCGACCAGCGGGTCCATGTCCGGCTTTTCAAATATTAGCTCTTCGCCCAATTTGAGCTTTTTTGCCGGACGGGCGAAAGCGCGCCAAAGGTCTGGCTCGTCTCGTTTATGCAAATTGACAGTGACTTTTGCTATCGCATCGCCCCGAATGCGTTTGCCCACCAATTCGGCGGGCAACACGCGGGTATTGTTAGCAATCAAAATATCGCCAGGGCGTAAAAATGAAAGCAGATCCGTAACGACATGATCAGAAGGCGGTTTGCCATCGGACATGCTAACAGGGTCAATAACAAGCATACGCGCGCTGTCGCGCGGCACAGCGGGATGCAATGCCACGCGCTCTGCCGGCAGTTCAAAATCGAACTGATCAACGCGCATATTTAAAGCCTTGTTTAAAGCCTTGGAATTGCAACTTAGTCTGCTGCTACACGCATAGAGAGAATGCTGTCTGGGTCAACAACTGGCTCACCCTTTTTAAGCGCATCAACGGCGTCCATACCATCAATAACTTTTCCCCAAACTGTATATTGGTTGTCAAGGAAACCAGCATCGCCAAAGCAGATGAAGAATTGCGAATTAGCAGAGTCAGGGTCCGCTGTACGCGCCATTGAGCAAACGCCGCGTACGTGTGGTGTTTCACTAAATTCTTGTGGGAGGTCCGGCTTGTCTGAACCGCCTGTGCCGGTGCCCAATGGGCAACCAACTTGGGCCATAAACCCATCAATTACACGGTGAAATACAATACCGTCATAGAACTTTTCACGAGCAAGTTCCTTAATGCGCTCCACATGTTTTGGTGCAACATCTGGATACATTTCAATCACAACGCTGCCTTGTGAGGTTTCAAGCAACAATGTATTTTCGCGGTCTTTGATTTCAACCATAGTAATTCTCCTTTGTTGCCGCCTACTTATACGGCATCACTGCGCAACGCTAGCCCCTATGTGGCTTAGCGACACGGTTATTTTGATTTCGATTTATTGATCAGTAAGGACCCTAAATGTAATAATTTTGTCTGGGTCTTGCACCTGACCGCTTTGGCCAACGCCCTTTTTGATCTTGTGGATATTTTCCATGCCTTCTTTGACAAAGCCAAGAACTGTATATTGCCCATCAAGAAATCCAGCATCTTCAAACGTGATGAAGAATTGTGAATTTGCTGAGTCTGGGTTTTGGCTCCGCGCCATGCCGATGGTGCCGCACTGATAAGGTGTATTGGTGAATTCTGCCGCAAGGTCAGGCAAATCAGAACCGCCCATGCCCGTGCCGGTTGGATCACCAGTTTGGGCCATAAAGCCATCAATTACGCGGTGAAAAACAATGTTGTCGTAAAAACCGTCAGCCGCCAATGTCGTAAGCCGTTCAACGTGCTTTGGCGCAAGGTCTGGACGAAGCTCAAGCAATACGTTGCCTGTTTTTAGTTCCAACTGCATCTGCACAGTTTCAACACCGACTGGGGCGTTCGGTGTAACGCAGACAGCGGGTTCGGCAGTACTCTGCGCCACAGCTTCAGTTGTAATCCGACTTGCTGGTTGGAAATTGACAAACAGCATATATCCGACGACAGCCAGAAGGCCGACAATCAGAAAAGAAACAAAAAGATTATTCGATTTAGGAGCTTCGCTCATTTTTCCGCCAATAATTTGAGAACTGCAGGGGGTACGAATGCTGAAATGTCACCATTCATGTTTGCGATTTGCCGCACTAAAGTGGCAGAAATATGCCGCACATGCGGGCTAGAGGGTACAAATACCGTCTGCTGATCCGGTGCCATCTGCGCATTCATGCCCACCATTTGCATTTCGTAATTGTAATCTGTGGTATCCCGTAGTCCACGGATAATGATGTTAGCGCCAACATCACGCGCTGCTTGCACCATCAAATTATCGAACGTCACCAGCTCAAGTTCTGTATCCGTACGCGTCGCGATCCGGGCTGTGGTCTGCTGGAGCAATTCAAATCGCTCCTCGGGTGTTGTTAATGGTGATTTTGCGTGATGAACACCAACGCCGACAATTAGTTTGTCTACCAAACGACATGCCCGTTCGATGACGTCTAGATGACCATTGGTAATTGGATCAAACGAGCCTGGATAAAAGCCAATGCGTTTTGACATGAAGTTCTCCTCAGCTTAACTCTTTTGTTGCAGTGCTAACCAAGCACCGCCGATGATTAACAACGTGCCCGAAATCTTATTCACAATCGAGAGCCGTGTTTGGGTTAAAAACCGACGCGTGTTTCCTGCAGCGAGTGCGTAAATGCTATCGAAAAAGGTAAACACGCCCATTGTTATAAGCCCCAGCATCAAAACTTGAGGGGCTGCACTTGTGTTTGGATCAATGAACTGGGGCAAGAAAGCGCCTAAAAACAACAAAGCTTTTGGGTTGGACAATGTAACGAAAAAACCTTGTGCAACTGACTGCCGACTAGACTTAATCTGGGAATTTTCGTCGAACGACAATCCAGACCGATTGGTGATCATCTTGAAGCCAATCCAGAACAGATAAAGCGCGCCAGCCAATTTAACCCAGAAAAACGCCGAACTCATGAAGCCGATGACAGCTTCCAATCCGATAGCGACAATCACAACCATTATAAAAACGGCAAGTTGCGCACCCAACACGGTCCAAAGCCCGGCTGCGGGGCCTCTTGATAGTGAGTTGGCAACAATCAAAGTGACAGACGGTCCGGGCACAATGGCCAAGAAAAAACATGCCGTTACGAAAGCAAATATCGCCGATGGCTCAAACATTGTCAGCGTTTCCTCGTTACTCGGACTGTTTACTAGGCGTCATCACCAGTTTCGCCGCCATCTTTGTTCGCTGGAGTATCCTCGCCCTCGACGCCGATTTCGTCTTCTTCATCATCTGGCTCTGGCTCGGAAATGCGTTCAACCGAAACAACATGTTCGCCCTTAGCGGTGTTCAACACTGTCACGCCTTGGGTGGCACGCCCTGCAATTCGGATACCTTCAACGGGAACCCTGATCAATTTACCAGCATTGGTAACGAGCATAATTTGATCGTCATTTTCAACTGGGAATGATGCAGCAAGTTGGCCGTTTCTGTCGCTCATGGACATCGCTGAGATACCCTTCCCGCCACGACCGGTTTTGCGATATTCATATGCAGAAGATCGTTTACCGTAGCCATTTTCGGAAATAGCGAGGATGAATTGCTCTGCAGCACTCATCTGTGCATAGCGTTCCTGATCAATCTCGGCGGCATCCATTGCGTCATCATCATCAGATTCGCTCGAATCGCCCTCGATGAGGCGTCGTAATTTGAGATAAGCGATACGCTCTTCGGACGTTGCTTCAAAGTGGCCAAGTATAGACATGGCCATGACTTCATCGCCCTCGGCCAATCGAATACCGCGCACCCCGACAGAGTTCCTGCCTGCGAATACCCGCACTTCATCAACGCCGAAGCGCATGGCTTGGCCAAGTTTTGTCGTCAATAATACATTGTCTTCTGGAGAACATGTTTCCACGCCGACAATCCCGTCGCCATCGTCCAGTTTCATCGCAATTTTGCCGTTGCGGTTGACCTGTACAAAATCAGCCAATGAATTCCGGCGCACGGTGCCACGGGTCGTTGCAAACATAATGTCGAGATCTTGCCAGCTGGTTTCGTCTTCCGGCAGCGGCATAATAGACGTAATGCGCTCGCCTTCTTGCAATGGCAGAATATTGACCAATGCTTTGCCGCGCGAATTGGCATTGCCAATCGGCAAACGCCACACCTTGAGTTTGTATACAATGCCGCGTGAGGAGAAGAACAATACCGGCGTGTGCGTGTTGGCTACGAACAAGCGAGCGACGAAATCTTCGTCTCTCGTTGACATACCGGCACGGCCTTTGCCGCCACGTCGTTGCGCTCGGTAAGTCGAAAGCGGCACGCGCTTAATGTAACCGCCGTGGGATACGGTAACCACCATATCTTCACGGGCAATTAGATCTTCATCGTCCATATCGCCGACAGCATCCACAATCTGGGTGCGACGCGGCGTTCCAAACCGATCGCGCACATCGATCATTTCCGCGCGGATAATGTCGATTATGCGAGAACGAGAACGCAGAATGTCGAGATAGTCTTTAATCTCTTCGCCCAATTTGTTGAGCTCGTCGCCAATTTCATCGCGACCAAGTGCGGTCAGGCGTTGAAGGCGAAGTTCAAGAATGGCGCGCACTTGCTCTTCAGACAGGAAGTAGGTGCCATCGTCCGTCACCACGTGCCGCGGATCATCGATCAATTTAATCAGCGAATCCACGTCATGGGCAGGCCAAGCGCGTTCGAGCAGTCGCGCGCGCGCAGTAGCCGGATCAGGTGACGTGCGGATAATGCTGATAACTTCATCCACATTGGCCACGGCAATAACCAAACCAACCAAGATGTGGGCGCGGTCACGCGCTTTATTCAGCAAGAATTTAGTTCGACGGCTAACAACTTCCTCACGGAAATCAACAAATGCCTTCAAGATCTGGCGCAAGTTCAGCTGTTCAGGCTTGCCGCCATTTAGCGCAACAAAGTTACAACCGAACGATGTCTGCAATGGAGAGAATCGATAGAGCTGGTTCAGCACAACATCTGCAACCGCATCACGTTTCAATTCAACAACAACACGCATGCCGTTTCGGTCAGATTCGTCGCGAAGGTCTGAAATACCTTCAATCCGCTTATCACGAACAAGTTCAGCGATTTTTTCAATCATTGAGGCCTTGTTCACCTGGTATGGGATCTCCGTGATGATCAATGCTTCGCGGTCTTTACGAATCTCTTCAACGCTGGCAACGCCGCGCATCAAAACAGAACCACGCCCTGTTTCGTAAGCTGATCGAATACCCGCCTGCCCTAAAATCAAACCGGCGGTTGGAAAATCTGGACCCTTGACGATTTCCATCAATTCTTCTGTTGTGATTTGCGGATTGTCCATGATCGCGATTGCGCCGTCGATCACTTCAACCAAGTTGTGGCTTGGGATATTAGTGGCCATCCCCACCGCGATACCGCCGGAACCATTTACAAGAAGGTTCGGGAACCGTGCAGGCAGGATTGATGGTTCGCTTTCCGTGTTATCGTAATTGTCTTTATAATCAACGGTGTCGCGGTCAATGTCTTCAAGCAACATAGTCGCCACGCGTTCCATCCGAACTTCGGTATAACGCATCGCTGCAGGCATATCCCCGTCGATAGAACCAAAGTTACCTTGCCCGTCAATTAATGGCAGTCGCATGGAAAATTCTTGCGCCATGCGCACCATGGCATGATAAATCGCGGTATCACCATGCGGGTGATACTTACCAATTACATCACCAACCACACGTGCAGATTTACGATACTGCTTGTTCCACTCATAGCCATTTTCATGCATCGAATATAAAATTCGTCGGTGAACTGGCTTTAATCCATCGCGGACATCAGGCAGCGCACGACTAACAATTACGCTCATCGCGTAATCGAGATAGGAACGTCGCATTTCGTCCGTAATCGAGATTAGGGAAATGTCTGAACCTGGCTGATCTGAGCCAGTTTTATCGTCTGGTGTATCGCTCACGGTGATTTGTTCTTAGCTTTTGTTCGTTCATGTTGTTTGTTTTTAATTGATTCCACGCGCTGTGGCCAATCAGAACCGCGTTTTCTTAACAGACTCGCGCATTATTCGGCAATGAAAGACGATTATGAACCGAATCTTGGCAATTCAAAGCTAATTGTTGTGTGGATAGCTGGACTTGGTGCTTTTTTTACGCCTAGTTACTGTAAAAAACGATGCCAGGTTGGATGGCGTGTGTTGGGTAGGGGAAAAAATTGTCGATTGGGTTTGGTCTTGAACGTCTAGGTACGTTCACAATGCGGTATCCCAAATTGGTTGCCGCTGTGCTTGTTGCTTTCACGGCACTTTGTTTGTTGCAAGTACCCAAAGTGTCGATTGATGGCGATCTATTGCGCCTCTACCGCAACTCAGGGGTCCATTACGACACCTATGTTGAAGTGGGCAACAAGTTTGGCACGTTTGAAAATGACGCCTATCTGTTGGTAACATCTGATCAACTGACCGATCCAGCGGTGATCGAAACGTTACGTGAATTTGCACTCGAATTAGAGCTGAATAGCTTTGCCCGTGGCACGCTCTCGCCATTTTCGCTGCGCAAACCAACCGCCACAGACGGACTAACCCGACCCGCAGTTCCGGAAAACATGAGTTCCAATGAGGAAGTCGCGGCGGCATTGGCTGATCTTCGTCAAAACGATCCGATGATGCGCAATCTCATCATGGAGAACATGAACGGGCTTGTCATGCTGATGTTCCCCGATTCAGAGATATTGAAGGCTCGCGGCGAAGCTACAATGATCAGTGAATTGCGTGAACTCATGTCTTTTTATAAGGACGAGCGATTTACAATCGAACTCACCGGTCCACCTTTGTGGAAAGCTGAATTGCTAAATGCCAGCCGATCAGACCAAATAAAGTTTACGCTGTCCGGGATAATACTTGGGTTCTTGACCGCCTTTTTGGCATTTAGAACATTTTGGGGCGCTGTCCTTGCCACCCTCACTCCTTTTATATCTGTTGTTTGGGTTGTGGGCACCGTCACCATGCTGTTTGGCTCGTTTACGTTCCTCACCAACATTTTAACGGCCCTAGTATTGGTGATCGCTTTCGCGGAAAGCATGTTCTTTTGCTTTCACTGGCTCAGGCTATCGCGCGAGGGTATGGAACATGAAGAGGCCATTCGCGAAACGATTTTGCGCGTCAGCCCTGCATGTGCGCTAACCTCGATTACAACCGTAATTGCATTTCTATCGCTGGCGATCACACCGAGCCAAGGCGTATTTGAGTTTGCCATTACTGGCGCGCTCGCCATTCCACTGGCCTTCCTAGCGTTGGTTACTTTTTTGCCATTGGCGTTACGAACCGCGATCAAGCTCGGCTATCGGCCCAAACAAGCGCCCAGCGTGGCTTTAACGGCGGTCATTCCGCCCCTGACCAACCTTACACAAAAATTTGGCAAGGTAATCGCAGTCGTTTCGATAATCGGCTTTCTGGCGATGCTCTACCCACATACCCAACTGAAGCCGAACTTTTCCTTTCAGCAATTCTTGCCCAAAGGATCTGAGGCGATGGCCACCTCTGCAACAATTGATGCGGGAGTTGGCGGCGTCGCTCCGCTCTATATTACATTTCCATTGTATGACGCTGATCCAAATGTTTCTGACGAAGACTTCAAGCGTATGGAAACCGTTCACGATGTCATGCAAAGTGTGTTTGGTACCGGCAAAGTAATTTCAGCCGCCAGCTTCACCCATTACAACGAGTCTGGATTTACCCGTCAGCAAATTTTTGACGCAGTCGGTCCGTTCATGAAACGCAGGTTCATAACCGATAGCGGCGATACGGCCATGTCAACGTCTTTTGTGCCGACAAACCTGTCGTCTAAAGACGTTCGTGAACTGGTTGAAAGGACGTCTGAAGAGCTTAACGCAGCGGGCATCACTGATGCTCAGATTACCGGCTTTCGAGTACTTTCTGCATATGAGAGCGTCAACATGATCAAGCGCTTGCAAGATGGGCTGTCTTTGGCGGTGATCTTTTCGATTTTCATTATCGGGATCGCCTTCAGGTCTTGGCGAATTGCGCTTATTTGCATTATTCCCAATTTTGCGCCCATTTTAGGCACCGAGCTTTACCTTTGGGTATCAGGTGCTGGGTTACAACTTACCACTGTGATTTCTTTGACCATAGCATTTGGCATTGCAGTAGATGATACGATTCACTTCATGAATCATTATGTGCGCGCAAGGCAGCAGGGGTTGGATCACAATACGGCGGTGAAACGCACATTGGAGCGGGTTGGACCGGCATTAATTGCCACAACATTGATCCTTTGTGTGGGAACAACCGTAATAATATTCTCTGTGTTGCCTCAAGTTGCCCTATTTGGGGCGCTTTGTGTGCTCACTTTGGTTCTTGCATTGCTCGGCGATTTGATCGTTTTGCCAGCGTTGCTAATCGCCGGGGGGCGATTTATGAAAAATTTCAAAGGATGACCTTGATGAAGATATCAAAATTTGCCGCGATGGTTGGCGTGGGATTGATCGCTGTGACATCCATGGTTGGCACGACCATGCCGGCGCACGCCGCGAAGGCAGATGTTGAATTGTTGCAGTCCTATGTTGGGGATTGGCGAGGTCGCGGACAAGCTACACTTGCTTCGACGGGCGAAGATGAAACTGTTTTGTGCAAGATGTCATTTTCAGATTCAGGCGCGGGCAAAATCGGCTTGGACGGACGTTGCTCCCTCGCAGGCTCTACGCTTTCCATGCGCGGAACGGTTGCTTTTGTTGAAGCAAAGCGACATTTTGAGGCCGTAATGTCCTCAAACACCAGCTTTAAAGGTGTTGCAGTAGGTCGTCGGTCCGGCAAAAATCTCTCGTTCGCGCTCAAAAATGTGAAGTCAGAATCAGACGCTGCTTTTGATATCGCGGTTTCCTTGAAATTGAATAATGGTAAAATCAACGTCCGGTTTGATATTTTACACAAAGAGAGCGGTGGAAAATCCGTCGCGAAGATCCCGTTCAAAAAGAACTAATCAAGCAAAACACCTCATAAAAAAGCCGCCTCAGTCTTGGGCGGCTTTTTTATATCTAATAATCGTCTGGCTTTAGAACGGGATGTCGTCGTCCATGCCGCCGCCATCAAATGCTGGAGCACTGGCCTGAGGTCGGTTTCCACCGCCACCTGCATCATTCGAGCGCGAACCGCCGCCGCCGCCATAGTTGCTGGCGCCGTCATTGTTATCACTACGGCCGCCAAGCATCGTCAGCGTCGAGTTAAACCCTTGCAGAACAATTTCCGTTGAATAGCGGTCGTTTCCATCCTGATCTTGCCATTTGCGCGTTTGCAACTGACCTTCGATATAGACGGTAGAACCCTTTTTGAGATACTGCTCCGCAACACGGCATAGACCTTCAGAGAAGATCACTACGCGATGCCACTCAGTCTTTTCACGCCGTTCGCCACTACTTTTGTCGCGCCAGCTCTCTGAAGTCGCAATACGTAAATTCACGATTGGACGTCCATCTTGCGTGTTGCGAACCTCTGGATCTGCACCCAGATTGCCGACTATAATTACTTTATTTACGCTTCCTGCCATCGCATCGTTCCCTTCACTGCCGACTACAGCCAACTAATTTTAATACAAATAAGTCTACTGCATTGCTTTGTACGTAGTTTCTTATGTACACATGATCGTCCAATCTTGAAGAATTGATTGGCGGTCATCCACAAGCCACTTGACGCAAGCATCCATGTTCTATTTATGTTCTTATGAAACAGAGTGTGAGTCAACATTGCAATAGTTGCGTTCACAATTGAATTTGAAAATTCTATCGAGGCGAAATTACCAATATGTCGAATTCCTCGTCCCTAAATCGCGATATCGTTATTCGCGGGGCAAAAGAACATAATTTGAAGTCTGTAGACATCACCCTGCCCCGCGATAAGTTGATCGTGATGACAGGTCTATCTGGCTCCGGGAAATCCTCACTCGCATTTGATACAATTTATGCCGAAGGTCAGCGTCGATACGTTGAAAGTCTCTCGGCTTATGCGCGTCAATTTTTGGAGATGATGCAAAAGCCGGATGTTGAGCAGATAGACGGTCTATCACCTGCCATTTCGATTGAACAAAAAACGACATCTCGCAATCCACGCTCTACAGTTGGCACTGTCACCGAGATTTACGACTATTTGCGCCTGATGTTTGCCCGGGTTGGCATTCCTTACTCGCCTGCAACTGGTCTGCCGATTGAAAGCCAAACTGTCAGCCAGATGGTTGATAAAGTTTTGGCGCTTGAAGAAGGTACGCGGCTTTATTTGCTCGCCCCAATCGTTCGTGGTCGTAAAGGTGAATACAAGAAAGAACTCGCCGGATTGATGAAACGCGGTTTTCAGCGCGTTAAAATCGATGGCGAATTCTATGAGATTGCCGACGCACCTACGTTGGACAAAAAATTCAAACACGATATCGAAGTTGTTGTTGACCGATTGGTCGTTGGACCGGACTTGCAATCTCGCTTGGCCGAGAGTTTTGAAACCGCATTGCAATTGGCCGAAGGTTTAGCGATTGCAGAGTTGGTGGCCAGCGAAGGCGAAAACGAACGGCTGGTTTTTTCAGAAAAATTCGCATGCCCAGTTTCCGGTTTTACGATTGAAGAAATCGAGCCCCGCCTTTTCTCGTTCAACAATCCCTTTGGCGCTTGCCCAACCTGCGCCGGGCTGGGGACAGAATCGAAAATGTCCGCCGATTTGGTGGTGCCTGATACATCTAAAAGCCTTAAAGGCGGCGCGATTTATCCATGGTCCAAAACCTCAGCGCCCTACTACATCCAAACGTTAGACGCTGTAACAAAGGCATATGGTGGGTCGCTGGATATCCCGTGGTCTGAGCTATCAGAAGAAGTTCAAGATGCTGTACTTCACGGCACCAAGGGTAAAAAAATCCTCTTTGTCTATGAGGATGGACTTCGCTCCTACAAAACAGAAAAAGCATTTGAAGGTGTTATTGGCAATCTTGAACGGCGCTACCGGGAAACCGAATCCGCTGGCATGCGCGAAGAGATTGAAAAATACATGTCTAAGGCACCATGCGAGGTTTGTGACGGTAATCGCCTTAAACCAGAAGCATTGGCCGTCAAAATTGACGGATTGCATATTGGGCATGTGTCTGAAAAATCGATCCGCGAAGCCTATGAGTGGTTTGAGGATCTGGGCGCACGTTTAAATCCAACACAGTTGGAAATTGGCGAGCGGATCATGAAGGAAATTCGCGACCGTTTGAATTTCTTGGTCGATGTCGGTCTTGATTATCTTTCATTGTCCCGCAATTCGGGAACCCTTTCCGGTGGTGAAAGTCAGCGTATTCGATTGGCCTCCCAGATCGGTTCGGGGCTAACGGGTGTACTTTATGTTCTTGATGAGCCATCAATTGGTCTTCACCAACGCGACAATGCAAGATTGCTAGAAACCCTTCGCCGGCTCCGTGATTTGGGCAACACCGTCATTGTGGTTGAACATGACGAAGATGCCATTTTAACGGCGGATTATGTGGTTGATATTGGCCCTGGTGCTGGCATCAATGGCGGTGAAATTGTTGCGCAAGGCAAACCAGAAGACGTCATCAACAATAAGAACAGCCTCACCGGAAAGTATTTATCCGGCGAGTTGGGTGTCAAAATTCCAGCTGAACGTCGGCCTTTGTCCGATACGCGCCGCATCAGCATTACCGGGGCGACTGGCAACAACCTCAAAAACGTTTCGGTGGATATTCCACTGGGCACATTCGTTGCGGTTACTGGCGTTTCTGGTGGCGGCAAATCAACTTTGTTGCTGGATACAATGTATACGGCAATTGCGCGTAAGCTAAATGGTGCTCGTGTCACCCCCGCACCGCACGACCAGCTATTAGGCTTAGAGTTTTTGGACAAAGTGATCGATATTGACCAGAGCCCGATTGGACGCACGCCACGTTCTAACCCAGCCACATATACCGGTGCATTTACTCCCATTCGCGAGTGGTTTGCTGGACTGCCTGAATCCAAAGCCCGTGGCTATATGCCTGGCCGTTTTTCGTTCAACGTAAAAGGCGGGCGTTGCGAGGCTTGCCAAGGCGATGGCGTCAACAAGATTGAAATGCACTTTTTGCCAGATGTTTATGTGACCTGCGAAACGTGTAAGGGCAAACGCTACAACCGCGAAACGCTCGAAGTTATGTTCAAGGAAAAGTCAATTTCTGACGTTCTTAATATGACTGTAGACGAAGCGGTGGTGTTCTTTTCTGCGGTCCCCTCAATTCGCGACAAGATGAAGACCTTGCAACGCGTTGGGCTGGGATATGTAAAAGTTGGTCAACCGGCGACAACCTTGTCCGGTGGCGAAGCTCAACGGGTGAAGCTGTCCAAGGAATTGTCAAAGCGGGCCACTGGGCGCACGCTTTATGTCCTTGATGAGCCGACGACCGGGCTTCATTTTCACGACGTTGCAAAACTTCTAGAAGTGCTTCATGAGCTTGTTGATCAAGGCAATACAGTTATTGTGATTGAGCATAATTTGGAAGTGATTAAGACCGCCGACTGGATTATCGATTTAGGCCCCGAAGGTGGCGATGGCGGCGGTGAAATCGTTGCTGAAGGACCGCCGGAAGAAATCATGAAGGCACCAAGGTCTCACACCGGTAAGTTCTTGAAGGATCTCCTTGAACGACGCCCCGGTCAACAAGCCGCAGCCGAGTAGTAAAAATCGGATTCAAATAGCTTTAATGCGTGACCAATGTTGGTCACGCATAGCTGTCATGCCGTCTTGTCATTGGTCGAGCGTTCCATCGTACCCTAAGCTTGCTTCAGACCATTCGAATGGAGCCGATAATGCCCAAGAAACCGCTTAACTCATTTTTCGACCTTTTGAACATTCGCCAGCATTTGCGCGAAATCGATCCGAACATTCACGATGATGCTGGATCGCTTGGCATTTATGCGCGCGAGTTTCGACTGCCGCACACGCAAGACAACGCTCAGATCGGGCGCAAACGCTAACATATACAAGCTCTGCGCTTTTTGCATGGGTGATGCGCGATAATAGTCACTACTCAAAAGGCTGCTCGCGCCCTATATCAGGGTCATCAAACATCAACCAACGTATTCGACAGGAGATTGATTATGGCTTTGGGAAACACACTACGTCGCTGGAATTCTTACCGTAAAACTGTTCGTGCGTTGAGCGCACTTGACGAACGCGGTCTGAATGATCTTGGCATCAACCGTGGCGATATCGTTGCTGTTGCTCGCTCGCAAGCGTCACGCGTATAATTAGAATTCACTGACATTCCGTCAGTTCCGACACGTAAACACCCGCACTTCTTTGTTGAAGTCGCGGGTGTTTTGTTATTCAAATCAGTTAGTTAAATTTTAACCATGCAGTTTGCACATGGACGGTGTGCAAAATCTCCATCTACTCATCATCCGCGATCGTGACTAGATTGATATCAACAAATGAACAACGCCATTCTTTAGGAGATGAACAATGGGTCTTGGAAACACACTACGTCGCTGGAATTCTTACCGCAAAACTGTTCGTGCGTTGGGCGCACTTGACGAACGCGGTCTGAACGATCTTGGCATCAACCGTGGCGATATCGTTGCTGTTGCTCGCTCACAAGCGTCACGCGTCTAACAAAACACTCTGACATTCTGTCAGTTCGACACGTAAACACCCGCACTTCTTTATTGAAGCCGCGGGTGTTTTGCTATGTGATTCATATAGTTAACGACCAGCCATGCGCTTTATGCATGGTCGAATTGCAAAAACTCTATCTACTCAAAACCAGACCGAGCCACTAGATTGATATCAACAAATGAACAACGCCATTCTTTAGGAGATGAACAATGGATCTAGGTAAAACAATTCGTCGCTGGGCTTCATAC